>CAZOLU010000380.1:0-4378 GCA_964580485.1 uncultured Saprospiraceae bacterium
ATATGAGGGGGCAACAGTCACAAAATACGGAACCAGCTTTACTTTTTTGTATCTGGGCTTTACTTTCGCGCTTTACTTGTACAAGCTGTACTTTGAGGCTATTGATAATGCTATCTTGTTTGCCAAGTGCCATTTGGTTGTCTTGCAAGACCTCACGATCCGTAGCCATGGCAAGAATAATAGCTTCTTTTTCCTCTTCCGATAAGTGTTTGAGATCCTCTTTGCCCAATCGCTTTTTAGCTAGAGAGTCTGCCATTCCCTGTCGATGTTTTTCAGCCTCTTTCAAAGCTTCATGTACTCTTTTGAGGTCTGCATAAAGATGGTTGAGTGTATCTTGTTTGCCTTTAAGTTCTTTAGCACGAAATGCTAGTATATTTTCTGCTTTTTTTACTTTTTTCCAGCCAAGCAAGGCCCAGCCCAGGAGGGCTGCCAAAACAAGAATGATCACAATAGCAGAGCCAATTGCCATGATTCTTCGATTTTTCTCTACGGCCTCGCTCTTTTGAATGAACCTGCGTTCTTCAGGGTGTAGCTCAATCTCATCTAGATAGCGTTCAATATAGTGAAGGTCTTCAGTTTTGAGCAAAGACTTGTTTTCCAGATAAAACTTATAGCGCGTTTGAATGAAGTTTTGAATCTTCTTTCGCGTTTTTTCATCTGCAGAGGCCTTTTCATAAATATGGCCAGCTAAGCTATCGTGTACCAGTTCTATTTTCAAAGCAATTGATTTTTATTCTATGGGTTGAAGTACCAAGTTTAGCTGAATCAAGTCATTGATTTCAACAGATTCTTTCAATGGTTGGAATCCTCTTTTTTCCACTCTAATGGGAAAGCTACCTTTTGCACGAATCAATGGAGGCATGATAAAATAGCAGGAAAATCTTCCCCTTGCATCCGTTTGAGTTTTAGCCCCCATGAGTACAATTGTGGCATTGGCCACAGGTCTATTTTGCTGATCTTGTATTTGTCCCTTGATTTCTACCGTAGCATATATTTGATTATTGGGGCGTATATCTGAAAAATCATTTTCCTCCAATTCATTATAGCTCATAATTTGGGGATCTTGATTTGTATCAGCAGCACGTTGTAGAGAATCCACTTTCTGATTTACTTTGTTTAGTTCCATCTCTTTTCGCATAGCAATTTCTCGAGCTGTTTCTGCATGAGAAGAGGCTAATCCCGCCTGATAAAGGCCCCAAATCGCCAGGGGTAAAAATATAATACAAGCCGCTATGGTAATAATGAGATAATTGCGAGTTTTTTTTCTTCGATACAAGTTGCTCCAATATGCGCAACTCGCTTGATAAAAAGCCTGTTTAGCCTCAGAAAGCCCTAGTTGTTCAATACAATCTTTAATAAATTGAATTTCTCCCTCATCGAGCAAGCACTCAGGATCTAGCTGATAGTCTGTATACTTCATGTCAATGATGGCATGAGCATGCTTTTGCTGCTTGTGTTCAAAAGAAGCAGCATTATAAATTATTTTAGCTAGATTATCATGAGCCAACTCAACTTTCATGACATTGGATTATTCATTTAGTTCTCTAATAATGCGCATTTCTTTAAATCTATTGATGCAGTAGTCAACAACTTGTCCCGAAATGTTTTTACTTCGCATCAACTCATTTTTTATATCCTCAATTTCAATAGCGTGTTTGGTGCCATTATCGGTAACCATAGTAAATAGGATATCCATCGGCACACCTTTAGCCTCCACTTTTAGATCAGCCTCTAGTTCTCGTTCTACCTCCAGGAGTTGTTCATCCAAAAAGGTACTCATTACATCTTCTAGATTTCCATTTTTTTCGATCAAGGTCTGATCAAAACGAATTTTTCTTTTAGCATTGCCTCTACGTTTTAAATCCTCCCGATACAAGCGATCTAGGTAGACCTGCAAGGTGGCTAAATCAATTTGATTATCTTTATCTCGGAGTCGTTTAATGATCATATTTGCGGCAGTCTCTTGATCTGGTACTAAATCGATGTCAAACGCTTCTGCGGTGTTGATAATCACCTTTCTAAGGTTTTTGCTACTCATTTTTTCTATCCGGAAACGGTTGTCAAATAAATCAGGAACAATCGTTTCATACTCTGTTAATCTTGCAACATATTCTTCCCTCATGGAAATAATAACTTTGCAACTTAGGTTAGCCTGCAAAAGTTCGTCCAACTCTTCAAAGAAAGCCCGTTGTTCTTCTTTAGTACCTAAAATAAGAAGCTCTTCAAACTGATCAAAAATGAGATAAATGGGTTTGAAGTAGTCTAAATAGAGGGATTCTACCAGTTGTATAAAGCCAGCTTTTTCAGGTAGTTGCTTTTTTGCATAGCAATTGATTTCTTTTCTCCAAGAGCTGAGTATATTATCTTTTCTTCGAATAAAAATAGGCAACCAGTCGCCAGGGTTGAATTCATTACTCAACCCACAATGAATAAGGCTAGTTTTTCCAGTTCCCGAAGCCCCATACAATAGGATGATATTGGTTTCAAAAATGCGGTCATAAAGCTCAATGATTTCCTGTTCCCGACCAAAAAAGATATTGCGATCTTCATGTTGGTAGGCATCTAGAAACTTGAACGGACTGTTGATTTGCTTGCCCATAATTTGGATAATATAATTGATTGATCAGTAGGGATGCTAATAATTTATCACATTAAAAGAAGTTTGTTAGTAGTGCTTATTCAAGTAGTTAAATATCCATCATATCTTTTTGAAAAAGTCTAAACTGTTGTCTCAATACCTCATAGGGGCTTTTTTCTTCTTCATTTTTAGCAGATCTAAAACGGGAAGTTCTTCGAGCCCTTCGAGTTTGTTGCGGATCTTCTACCCCTTCCGAGGTAAGCAGTTGGTCAGAGGGGCGTTCTTGCACCCGATAAATATTCTGTATAGTGGATAAGTATTTGAACTCTTCTTCTTCTCTAAATGCATACATAAATAGTTGTTGTTCGGTAGCTTTAGATTGTGTGAGCCCTATTCCAAATGAATTTTTATCAATGATAAAAGGGGATAGGTTGAGAAAACTTTTTAGATCTTGAGCATACTGTGTTAGAATAACAGAAGCATTATTGGCAAAACTCTCAAATGCTTTGGGATGTAGTGCTCTATTTACGGCTACATCAGTGATTTTAGCATTCAAACGCCCAATGTAGTGCTCAAAAGAGGTATTAAGATACTTAGGGTTAATGACCCGAATATCTCTAATGGTAATCAGGTCGTATTGTGTAAGGAATGCTGCTTTGATTAGAATAGAGGAGAGAAAGTACTCTCCATCAGCACAAGCCTGATAAATATTAGCCTCTAAGGTTGCAGGATCACCTATATTTAGAGTGTTGCGCAGGGATTCCATGTACAGATAGGCATTGTAGAGTTCTCCTCTTTGATCAAATTCTGTAAGAAAATCATCAAATTCTTTCACAAAGAATGGACATTCGTAGGATTTTAGCAAACGAATAATATCGATAAAGTAGCGTAAAAAATCGAAGTAGTTGAAGCTATCTGCATCGCTGTAGATCAAGTCCATAAGGTAGGACTTCACCTCAATATTTCGTTTGCGTTTTTCATCCCAGAGTTGCGACATTGCAATGTAGAAGAGAAATTGCGCAGAAACCACATAAGTACTGACGAGTTGTTGCACCCGTTCTCGAGTAGGTTCATCTACCGCAGCATCTTTGGTCACTAATAAACGAATTTGTACCCCAATAGGCCAAGGGAATTGCTCGATGACCAAGGAGAGGGCCTTCCGCTCATCTAGCTGATCATCAAACTCATTGTAAGCCTGATCGCCAAGTTGAGGATTGTATTCTAAAATGGCATTAAAAATATCGACCATAAAGGTATTGACCTGATACTCTACCTCTGGAGGGCGGGTTACTTTGGTAGTGAAATGAACCGGGATACTCCACTCTAGGATTTCTTTGGGATTATCATTCAGGTACAAGCCCCAGGGCATTCGCTTGGGATCCATAGCCGTACCCTCTTGTCCTTTGAGCAGCACCTTGGCTTTGAAATCACCCCCAAATTTGGTTCGCATGATGCTAACAGCAAAGCGGAAAGACTTTTCAATATCATTTTTATTGACGAAGGCACGGTAGAAATGCTCGGCAAAAATAACCGCTTTTTCATCGTTGATATCTACACTTGTAGCAATAACAGCTGGTACGCCCTGATCAAACAACTCCTGAACCTGTGCTTTTGTAGAACAACCATTGAGAAAGACAAAACGCAGTTGAGGAAGCTGCCCTAGTAGTTCTGCAATCCCAGTGGCATGACCTTGCCCTTCTTCAAAATATAGGTTTTGCCCATCGGCATGCCCTGCATAATGGAAGGCAATGATTCTATTTTTAAAGCGGTTGATCGCCTTGGCCAGGTTTTCAACAGTTG
>CAZOLU010000381.1:0-4373 GCA_964580485.1 uncultured Saprospiraceae bacterium
TTTTGGAAAAGATAAATACACAATAAGTAAAGAAACTAAGAATAAAATTGATACCCTAACAAAAAAAGTAACGGATCAAATCGAAATAATTTCCTCACTACAAGATAAATTTCCTGAGGCTTCATCTATTACACAAGAAGCGAAAAGCAAATTACAAAAACTTGCTCAACAAGCTGCTAAATTAAAAGTAGGTGCAGCTCCAACAGAGAAAAATATCAAGGCTAGCAATAAGAAAGATTTTACTCCCAAATCAAAACAGGAAATTGCTGAAGAAGATAAGCAAAAGAAGAAAGCAAAAGAAACTGCAGAGAAAGTAAAAAGAATGAATACTAAGGAAAAAACAAAAGCATATGTAGAAAAATTTGAAGATGAGTCGAAAAGGCTAAAAGAAGAAAAGGAAGCTACAAAGGCATTACCAAAAGGGGAAAAACCCAAAACTAAAACTGAAGGCAAAGGAGTGTTAAGTGCAGGAATCAATGCCAGCATTAACAAAGATGGCTTAGTTATAGAAGCAAACGTTGAAACTGGTTTTAATGTAAAAGTGACACCCCCTAAAATTCCTGTTCCTTTGATTGCTACAGAAATAGGATTAGAGTTTGAATTTGGTTTTATTATCAAAGGAGCATTAACAGGTAAAATGGATATGCCAATGTTACGAAATGCAGTAGGTATGCCTCCACCTGCCTCCATAGCATTTGAACAATTGAAAGAATTGTACCAAAAAGATGCTGGTAAATTTGGAGCAATTTCATTGGAAGGCAGCCTTGAACCTAAAGTGAGTGGTAAACTTACACTCTCAGCAACAACAGCAAAACTTATTAAAATTTCGGCAAGTGGTGAATTAGAAGCTAGTGTTAAGATGGCATTAGCTGGAGAATTAAGAGATCTAAAAGGATTTCTATACGGATCTATTGATGGAGGTATAGTTTTTAAAACAGCAATTGCAATTGGTCCGTCTGATGAAGTAGCAGCGGTGATTGGTGCTTTCAGTAACGATCTCTTAAGCGAATTAAACTTAACATTCCCCCTCACAAAAAGTGAATTATTAAAAATTAAGTCTAAATCTAATGCGACTCATAAAGACCCTATCGTTGTTTTTGAGAACGTAGAGTTCTCCAAAGGGCAATCATTTATAGATTTAGAGAAATTCATCAGTGATGCAAAGGCAAAGATTCAGAGCTTTGTTGATTGGATAAGCGAGTTAGAAAATATTGACCAATTTGCAGAAGATTGTGCTCGATATCTCTACGATTTAATTCCAGATTTACCTCGTGCAAAATCAGATGCTGAAGCTTATGCAGAAGTGGT
Organism: uncultured Saprospiraceae bacterium; assembly: GCA_964580485.1. GTDB lineage: Bacteria > Bacteroidota > Bacteroidia > Chitinophagales > Saprospiraceae > Saprospira. The sequence continues at coordinate 1,309 of CAZOLU010000381.1, forward strand.
AAATATGGCATTTAAAAAAGTCGTAAAAGCCGGAATTAGAAATGCTCTTAAGAATAAAGCGCTCATTGCCAGACTCAAAAACAACCCCAAAATTGAGGATAAAATGGCAGCTTTAAGAGGAGAAGTTATCAAAGATCAGAAAGTTCAAGCTTACTACAAAGCACTTATTGAAAAAGATCTTGAAACAGCAGGCGAACTCAAATATGAAATTGCTGCAAATGTTGATTTAAAATTAAATATTCTGTCTAAGAAAATACATCCAGGGGATAAAGTTAAAGTAGAAGTTCATCCTGTTACAGATCGACAATACGGAAATGGCAACTTTGAGGTATTTCTACAAAAAGATGGACAAATCATAGAAGAATTTAACCAGCAAGGTGCTATTGCAGCTGACTCAAGTCCAATTGCATTTGAATTAACCATTCCTGATGGTAGTGATGAAATTATAAATTCGACATGGGTCGTGATTGCAAAATTAAATCCAGATGGAGACCTGCAAGATCGCTCTGAAGAAGTTACATTGACCATCACTAAAAAAACTGAAAAAGAAGAAGAGTTTTTATTTGCCAAGGATCCTGATGATGATGGATCAACAATAGATAATACACATCTTGACCGGCTTTATAATAAGAAATTAGAGATTTCTGCTGAAAGTGATCAAACATTTTATTCTGTAGGTGGGCAGGTCGCTATTAAAGCCTTTCTGAAAGTGCCTCATCCTATGACAGCCACTATCTATGCTAAACTCATGTATGATGGTAAAGAAATTCAAAGTCAAACAACTACCAAGGAATTACAATTGGGTGGAGGCAATATGACACTTACTGGTATTAACATTCCATCTGCCAGTATGATGCATGAGTATGGCTACAAAACCTCTAAAGAGAATGGTTCTTGGCGAATAGATGTGGGATTAGATCCAAGCACAGAAGGGTACGGCATACTAAATCGTTCATCTGTTGCCACAAGTATTAAAATACAAGTAGCGGGCTAATTAACTCGTATTTATTCCAATGATATTCAATTGGAAATGAAAACGAATCAAGCAAAGAGACTTAATTACAACAATGAAATTATCTGGAACAAAGCAATAAGCTAATAACCATTCAAATTAAAAATCTTAGCGGGGCCTCCGCCCCGCTGCCCTTTCAAACAACATAAAAAAAATCAAAACATGAAAAATTTATTATTGCTAGTGCTAGCACTAGCTCTGGGGAGCTACGCCCCCACATATGCACAATTGAACGGCTTGGGCAAAAGCTTAAAAAACATCAAGCTGGGCAAGAAAGATAAAAAACAAGAGGCAACCACCAAACAGCCCGAGCAAACCACCCCCATTCAACAAAAGACCACCATCGAAATTTCGGAGGAGGATGTCAAAAAAGCGGCGGAGCTTGCCGATCAGTTTGGTAAACTCACTCGAACTTTCGACTTTTATAACCGCATGCGAAACACTATTGAGGTCAGCTGGTTGCCATCTACACAGCTAGAGTACCTCAGCAAAGCTATTGAGGCCGTCAACATCGCTTCCGGCCAAGCGATCAAGGCCTTCTACAACAGCAACAAAGCCGACATCGACCGCTACGTTCAATGGGCCAACACCATTGAAAAATCTCCCCGCTCAGAAGTTGACGTGATTGGAGGCGGGTTCTATGGGGGAGATCTTACCAAACATTGGAAAGAGGGCAGTACCGGCGCCAAGGCGCTCGCTACCTACCAAAAAATCGACGAACAAACAAAGGTATTCTTTCCCCACTTTTGGGCAGCCGAATTTGTAAAAGATGATAAAGGCGGCCTGAAAGGCGTAATCGATTATGTGATCGAGCTGGCTTATCAGGAACAAGAAAAATCCAAGCCCGATGTCATCAAAATGCTGGGCAAAGCTGATGAACTCATGCGTACATACAAGCAGGCACTGCCTGCCAACGATCCCATTCGCACTGAAATGGCTGGTTTGGAAAAAGACCTCCAAAATGCCATCAAAGACATTGCAGGAGAATATCTTAGCAATTTGTATGTCAATGATTTCCATAAGGCGAATGTGAATAAAATTTTCTTTTCCAAGCAGCCCATTGATCCCAAAAATGCCAAAGCTGGCGATTTTACCACTGACTTTACCATCAACGACGAGATCTATGCCATCGCCTATTATGATGCTATCTTGATTGATGCAAAGGTCTTGAGTAAGGGACAAGGCGACAATGTCATCTTCCCAAGCTTCATCAACATGGTGATTGACGGAAATCAAACCGAACACCTTCGCTACTATGCAGGCGATTACAAAGAGATGGGCAAACAGGGCTACATCACTTTTGCGCTCAAGCCCAGCCCAGACAAGGCCGACAATGCCAGCATCATCGAAGGCTTTGCCGAAGTGATCAGCGAAAAATCGCCTAGAACACATACTATTCCTGTGGCATTCAAGTCAGCAAAGGGGGAATTTAACATCAACCTTTCGGGCATGGACAAAGATAAAGTACTGGCCGAGGCTGAAGCGGCGGCCAAAAAAGCTGATGCCAATGCAGATGCTGCCCAGGCAGCCAACCGCGGCCTGCCCAAGCAATTTCAGAATGCTTCGCTGTATAACTTTAAGTTCCAGCCGGTTTCCGTGGCACAAGTCAAGCAATTATTTGCGAAAGTAGCCGACAATGTCGGCAAGATTGAAGCCGTAGTCGCTCAAAACGACATTGCTATCAAACAAACTAGCTGGGAAGTAAAGGTCAACGCCTTGGGCGTGCCCATCAAGCGGGTCGGGCCCTCCTACTGGATGGCCTATGTGGGCAAGGATGGTAAGTGCTACCACAAAATCACCACCTTGTTTCAAAAGTACACCGGCAGTGGATATGGCCCCTCGCAATTGCTCTCTTCGGATGCTACTGAGTATAATTGTGCCAAGAAGAAATTTGCTAACTAAACTCTAGAACTGCAATTACACTACCTATAAGCCTGTTGTAGCTTGGTTTACAGCAGGCTTTTTAAAATTATTAACCCGTGAAGTTTTTCACTTTTTTACTGGGATTACGCAATCCCAAAATTTTGAAAATAAATAAAAATAACAGGTATTT
>CAZOLU010000382.1:0-4364 GCA_964580485.1 uncultured Saprospiraceae bacterium
CGTTGTCTAGAAAAAAATATCAATTTACCTAATTTTTCAACTGCGTAATGTCAGTAAATAAAACTTCTAAAAAAATGACCAAGCTCAGCATCGTTGAGATAAGCAAATAAAAAAGATGCTAGACTCATTAGGTCTAGCGTCTCTATCTCTTTTAATCTAAAGTCTATTCGTAGTTATCCATTATTCTTCGCATAATCTGCCAAAAACTTCTCCAAGCCAATATCGGTCAAAGGATGTTTCAACAAACCAAGGATGGCATTTAGTGGACAGGTAACCACATCCGCCCCTAGTTCAGCACAATTGGTGATATGTAAGGGGTTGCGGATAGAAGCCGCCAAAACCTGAGTTTCGAAGGCATAGTTGTCATAAATATGTACAATTTGCTCGATGAGCTGTAGACCATCCCAAGTAATGTCATCAATACGACCAATAAAAGGAGATACATAAGTAGCACCAGCCTTAGCTGCCAATAAGGCTTGACCAGGAGAAAAGACCAAAGTACAATTGGTTTTAATCCCTTTATCAGAAAAATATTTCAATGCTTTGATCCCATCTTTGATCATTGGGATTTTCACTACAATATTGGGATGTAGTGCTGCCAAAGCCTCCCCTTCTTCAACCATTCCCTCAAAATCAGTGGCAATAACTTCGGCACTGACAGGACCATCTACAATATTACAAATATCTACATAGTGCTGTAGAATTGCCTTTTGACCGCTAATTCCTTCCTTAGCCATCAGAGAAGGGTTGGTAGTTACACCATCTAAAATACCCAACTCATGAGCTTCTTTAATTTGATCTAAATTGGCCGTATCGATAAAAAATTTCATGACAAAAAATTTGAGATTGATGAATTTGAGTTCTAAAACTAGGGCAAAGGTAGAGGAATTCTTATTATATTGTCTAATAGTTTCCTGTCTTTTTTTATTTTGTTTAAAGCATATCCTATGAGATCTATTAGCCCCTATTTCTATCTCAGCCTTTTTTTGGCGTTGTTGACAGCTTGTGGGAATCAGAATGATCGCAATTGTACGCAAACGATTGTTCAAAAAAGGGAGCGTATCGAATATTTCAGTGCTGAAGAAATGCGATCCACACCGATCATAAAAGGGCCTCAAGCCCTCAAACAACCTGGCAAAATCTTTTGGTTGGATCAATATATATTTTTAACAGAAGGACAGGGAGGTATTCATATTATTGATAATACAAATGCTTCAAAACTAGAACCAATAGCATTCATACAGATAGAAGGCAACTGGGATGTAGCAGCCAAAGGGCAATACCTCTATGCCGACAGCTATGCCGACCTTCTGGTTTTCGACCTATCGAATCCCCTTGCACCTCAGATGGTTCAGCGTATCAATAATACCTGGAACTGGGACGAGGTCATCAGTCGTTTTAAAGCCGCAGGACGAGAAGAAGAGCTTATTAAGGATCGTTATACCGAAACCTATGAGCATCGAATACCTTGCGGTGCAGATATAGCAATTAACTCTGCTGTAATGAGGACTTCAAATGGACAGGCAGGATCACTTGCACGATTCAATATTAGTGGAGAATACCTTTACGCTATTGATTATAAAAACCTACACATCTTCAACCTCCGAACCCCTGAAAAACCTATCAAAACGGGTACTCAATTTGTTGATGAGAAGATAGAAACGATTTTTGCTTATGGAGATCGCTTATTTCTTGGTGGGCAGCTTGGGGTGTATATATACGATAAAACAGATCCTCTCCATCCCCAATACCTAGATCAGTTTAAGCACCTGGAATCCTGCGATCCAGTTTATGTAGATCAGAACTATGCCTATGTCACCTTGAGAGAAGATGCCAGTTGTCGGAATGCGGAAAATAAGCTTTTAGTCTTGGATATAAAGGATTTCTCAGATAGCAAATTGGTGGCGGAATATCCTATGCAGCATCCACATGGACTGAGCGTAAAGGAGGATAAGCTCTATCTGGCGGAGGGGAAATATGGTTTTAAAGTTTTTGATTTAAAGGATAAACAAGCTATTGACCAACAGCTTATTACTCAGGACAGTAGCCTTTGGGCCAAAGATCTAATTGCACATCACTATTATGACTTGCTGCTTGTGGTTGGGAAATATGGTTTATACCAATATGACATTAAAAACCCTGCTGCGCCTAAACGCTTGCAACAGTGGAATGCTTTTGAATAGTTGTAAATAGGCATCTTGCCCCCTAGCTAAGCACTTGTGTAAAGACGTACAACAACACTCCCAGAGTACCCATCACCCCCAAAATAATCGCCCCTACCCCAAGGGTATTCAATTCGAAAGCTCGAAGCCCTAAAATACCTAGGGTTAAAGCCCCTAATGCCGCTAGTAGCGCAAAAATCCAGATAAAACCTGGAGAAAAGACTTCCAAGCCTAATAAGGCTATCCAGAGCAAGCCCAAAAATAATCCACTCACGGAAAGCCAAGGGAAGTCCTCCTTTTTTGTGTTTTGTTTAGGAGCAGCTGTTTGGTTCTTATATTCTTGTGTATGCTGTTCTGTTCTTTCAGAAGTACCAGGTTCGATAGGAGTTGCTTGTAGTGAGCTTGTTGAAAAGCCTAGTAGGAAGACAAACAATAAGGTGTAAAGTGTATAAAAATAAGACATCGTATTTATTTAGTTAAAGTTTCCTAATATCCCAAAGCCTTAGCTTTTTGAATTTTGAAAACAAAATAGAAAAAATACCAGTTTTTACCATGACTTTCCTTAAATTTGGATAGAAACTGTGTAAACTATGCGATACTCCGTAATATTTTTCTTGCTAGGCTTGGCCTTATTGTGGAATAGCTGCGAACCACAAGCCCCACAACAAGACATTGGCATCGACCGTCAAAGCTTTACCGCAAAAGACATGAGCTACAAAGGATCCCCGCTGCGCTTTAGCCGGCATGCTGCCTGCCGCTCGGCCTGTCGCCATTTAGATCCTTATGAGATTCAAGAAGTCATCAACCAAAACCACATCAACAGACGCAAGACCGATTATGGGGGGAAACCCTGTCCGGCTATTGCCTATGAAGGTAAAACTAGTGATGGACAACGTGCTCGGGTGGTAGTAGGTGCCTGTGAAGGAGACTACCGACTGATTACGGTGATAGACCTAGGCAAAAAATGGCCTTGCAATTGCAAGTAGTCCACTATTTTTTCAAACGCCCTTCGGTATAGCCCTCCCACTTGTCTAAACAAGCCTGAAAATAATCGGGCCAGTCGGCTTCTAGGTAGACCTGCTCCCCAGTTCTAGGATGCTCAAAACCTAAAGAAAATGCATGAAGTGCCTGATGTGGCAAGAGTTTGAAGCAATTCATCACAAACTGCTTGTATTTGGTAAAAACAGTACCTTTCACAATGCGGTCGCCACCATAGGTTTCGTCATTAAACAAAGGATGCCCCAAATGCTTGAGATGTACCCTAATTTGGTGAGTACGCCCCGTTTCCAAGCGGCATTCAATCAGGGTTACATAACCATAACGGCGTAGCACCTTATAGTGGGTGACGGCATCTTTCCCCCCATCCATATCATCCGTATACACCGTAAAGCGTTTTCTATTGTTGAGGTCCCGACCAATAGGTCCCTCAATGGTACCTTCATCTTTTTCTACATCCCCCCAAACCAATGCACGATAACTTCTTTGAATACTATGATGATAAAACTGCTCTGCTAAATGAGCCACGGCTTCCTCTGTTTTTCCCACCACTAGTAGCCCCGTAGTATTTTTATCAATTCGATGAATTAACCCCGGATAGTTGTTATTGCCAATAGGTAAGTTTTGAAAATGCCAAGCTAGGCCATTGACTAAGGTTCCTCGATGATTACCTACGCCAGGATGTACTACAAGTCCAGCAGGTTTATAGACCACTGCCAAGTCCTCATCTTCATAAAGAAAGTCTAGCTCCATTTTTTCAGGCACCACATGCGTCTTGGGTTCAGAGCGTTGCCAACGTACCTTAATTCGATCTAGTGGTTTAATTTTATGATTACTCTTCACCACTTTATTGTTGACCGTAACAAAACCTGCGTCAATTTGTTTTTGAATTTTAGATCGAGTTTTTTTCATCATTCGATCCATCAAAAACTTATCTATCCGAACTTGCTCCTGCCCAGGGTCTACCTTATATTCATAATAATCAATAAAATCATCGTCGTCCGACTGCTCTTGTTGTATATTTTCGTCAAAAACCATTTTTAAATTTTTTCACATAATAAGTACTCCTTCTTTCTGAAGAATAGGGATAGGAGTTAAGTAATTTTCAGAAATACTACCCTTTACAAATACATATTTCTTATCATACATATAATCATCTAGCACAAAACTCAACCAATATTCATTAGCCAACTGCATCAGATCTTT
>CAZOLU010000383.1:0-4355 GCA_964580485.1 uncultured Saprospiraceae bacterium
AGGCTTTGGGCTGAGCCGCAGAAAACGGGCGGCTTGATCTGCGCAGGTATTGTATAGAGCGCTGAAGGCGCGACATTCCAGTCCATGGGGTGCAGCCCCATGCACCTATTCTTATACACGCTGCTACATCTGCGTTGAATACCCTACTGCAATTCCTTAACCCTTTTGAGCATACAAGCCGCAGCTTCCCGAAGCTCCTGAGAGCGAACTGGACTGATAGCGTAAGGATACATCTTTTGTTCCAGCATATCTATCACCCTAAAGCTTTGAATATCATTTTGAACAATCCAGTCCAAGCTTTCTATATTGAGCAATAGGGAGTTGCGATAGCCGGGTTGTCCTTGAATGCTAATTTGATCTGACATATACTCTACAAAATCGAAGACCTTCTTTTCGCCAGTGGCACTCAGGAACATAATTTTGACCTGCCCTTTTTCTAAAGGAAATCTATCTGCGGTTGTAATTTCTGCCAAGAGCATCCCGTTTTCGTACTTGAATGCACATCGATAATCGAAATTATCTTTCAGACTTATAAAAAGAACAACATCTCTCAAGATAATGCGTTTCTGGATGGCATCATTTGTCACATAAGCATCCGAACAATCCCAACTCATATACTCATCCCAGTTGATATTAGCATCATCACCAGAAAGATTTTGAGCGAAGGGATCTTTAGGAGCATTTTGATTGGAATTGCCCTTATCTTTTTGAGAAGGATTTTCCTCTTTTTGGGCCTCCCATTGCAGCTCTTCCAATAAGCCCTTGGCAGCTTTTTGGATGTCTAAACTAGCTTGAGGCGCAACCCCCCGAGGAAAAGTTTCAATCCCTGCATCATTCTGCAATTGAATAGAAGCAGTAGGATGTTGAGCCAACCATTCTAAATCAGAAGCTTGTAGCAAAGCCTGTTGTTTGAAGGCTTTGCGATTGTTGTAACGTATGAGCACTTGTTGATTTGGAAATGCAAGGGTAGTTTTAACTCCATTTTTATCGATAAGCAAAATGCCCTGATCTCCTTTAGGATGATGTGATGCATCAGTATAGACCATTTCCCAAAAGTAATGATCTCCTTCTCGCCTAAGCTTAACCTGATACATAAAGTAATTCTGATTGCTACATTCAATAAGTTTAGAATGCAGTATCCGCTTCCCATCTCGCATTTCATTCCGAGTGAAAACATTCTTATAATTACTTAAATCAACCTTGGTTTTATTTTCCTCCTCCGAAGTTTCCTTTGAATTATTTTTGCTCCGAGGTTTAGTTGTTTTTGACTTGGAATTAGCTGTTCCTTTTTGCAGATCTTGTAGCTCATCACCTTTTAAAATGATGGTCAATCCTTTCTGGTTTTTCAAAGCGGTAGGAATACTTTGAATTTGATTACCAAAAAGATTCAAAAACTTTATATTAACCAAATCGCCTACATCATCACCTAGTTCTTTGATGTTATTTTTAGAAACATCCAGATGCTCAAGGGATTCTAAATTTCCAAGTTTTGGGAAGCTGGAAAGATAGTTTCGGGATAAATTTAGTACTTTCATCTTTCGGCAACCCGTCAATTGTAGCTTCAAGGTATCAAACTGATTTTGCTGTAAATCTAAAAACTCCAGTTCTGTCAGGTTTTCAATAGCTTTGGGCAGTGCTTTGAGTTGATTATAACCTAAATCCAGTGTTTTCAGCTGCTTGAGCTGACCAATTTCTTTAGGCAGTGTTTTAAACTGATTTCCTCGGAGTAATAAGACTTGCAATTGGGGGTTGTTGACAATCTCCTTGGGCATTTCTTCCAAGTACTGCTCCTTCAAACTCACCGCCAAAGTACTATCCGTAATGGCCTTCACACTCTCCGCCAAGGGGTAGCGTCGATTCAAGGTGTCGATGAGATAAAGCTTTTCAAAAAGCTTGACCCGAGCATAACCATATTCATCAAAGGGCTCGGCCTCCGTATATTGATAATCGATGCGCATATAGCCCTCTTTGTCCATAAAGCCATAGCGAAAATGCCCTGCGGAGTCGCGCTGTACCACCAAAGCATAATTGTCGGCATAAAAGTACATGCTGTTGAGGATGCGTTGGTTTTTGGCGAGTGCTCGCTCGGCTCGGCCCTTTTGGTAGAGCGCCCAAGATAGTAAGATCAGGTTGATAATGACTACACTTAGTGTAAAAAATAAGAAAGCTCTATTTTTTCGGCGTTTTTTTGTAGCCTCTTCCTCCGTAGATACTGATTCTTTTACAGTTTCCAAAAGTATTTCGATATTAAACTTATCTGTAAATAGTTTGATTTATAAACTCTAATTTAAGTATTTCCTATGAGTAGATCTAGTTTTAACCTTATAATGATGAGGATAACCCTATTCAACTCTCATAGCTTGTTGAAAATTCTTGGGATCTTAAAATTAGATATTGACTCGTAGAACTTTACTGTAAGAGCATGTTTAAATTTTTAGGTACTTATAGTCAGTAGTTTAAGTCCCTAATCTTATAGCAATAGTCCGTGAAGTTTTTTAGTTTTTGCAAAAAACTCAAAAACTAGCTTTTTTTGATGATTGACAATCAAAAACTTAGCATCTCCAGATAAAAATCAGCATCAAATAACCCAATCCATCTAAAGTTCCTCAAACTCTACCTCATCAGCCCCCTCATCCTCTACAATATGATCCATGAGTTGAATGCTTTTCAGTACTCTGGGGAGGATATTTTGTCTTAAAATGGAGAGTGGGTGAAAGGGAAACAGTGCGTCAAACTGCTCTAATTCAGAAAAATTGCGCAAGTTGCCTTCTTGAAAATCAGGCTCATAAGGATCACGACCATAGACCTCAGCCGTTGCAACAGCCTCTTGAGGGAGGTCAAAGAGTTTGGCAAGCACTGGGAGCATCAACTGATCTCGTAGACCTGCTGCTGCCAAATTGCGAAAGCGCATTTGCACTTGATCTAGGGTATTATCTTTCAAATTGTGAACATCAAGAATCAAGATATAGCTCAGTCCTTCTTCTCCTTCGGCAGGGGGAACTTTGCCAATAGTTTGGTACAGTCGAAGGCCTTGATTTTCTATGATTTCTGAACTGATGAGCCCTCCTCCGGCTTGTGCTAGTACATTCCGTAGGTTATTCTGATAGAGATAGAACTCCTGTTCTACATCAATTTCTGACAAGGGACCAGAAGGGTGCTGTTGCATCAACACCATACTATTCCCAGTCTGTTCATCGACAAAAACTTTAACCGGTTGTCCTCCTGCTTCTTTTTCTTCCCAACCCATATTATCTATCTGCAAACGCATGTATTGGATAAGGTTTTCAGGATATGAGCTTTGTAATGCAATGATTTCTTCTACCTTTTCTGGGTCGAGCTGTTCTCCTAGAGATGTTTGAACTGCTTGCTCAATTGCTTGAGCTTGTGCATCACTTAGGGGAAGTTGATCAAAAAGAGAGGGATAGGAGGGTTTTTTATTTTTTTTGAATAGATTGAACATGAGTCTTGTATTTGGTAGAAAAAATTATAAAACCGTACACAAATTGAAATTTAATCAATTTTGCTGAATCCTATGCCAAAGGAGTCCTTGGGACCTTTGGCACAGGCTTCGAAAATATGTACGGTTTTATAGAAAAAATAGATCCTTATTGTAATTTAAGAAAAATACCAGAAATTATTCTGACTAGAAGTAAAACAAAAGGCTGCCGAAAAATCATCGACAGCCCTTTGATAGTATGATGTTCGAGCAAGTCTTAGGCCTTCAACTCTTCACGAATTTTATTCAGTGCAGAACCCGCACGTACCCATTCGATTTGCTGAGCATTATAAGAATGAGCCACTTCGAAAGCGTCAGAACTGCCATCCACATGATGTAAAACTACGGTTAGGTTTTTGCCAGGAGCAAAGTCCTCAAAGCCTTGAATATCAATGCTGTCATCTTGGCGTACTTTTTCGTAATCATCAGGATTAACGAAGGTGAGTGCCAACATTCCTTGTTTTTTCAAGTTGGTTTCATGAATCCGAGCAAAAGATTTTACGATAACAGCTTTTACCCCTACAAAACGAGGCTCCATCGCAGCATGCTCACGAGAAGATCCTTCTCCCAAGTTATCTTCACCAAATACTACGGTGCCAATACCTGCTTTTTGGTAGGTCAAGGCAGAAGTAGGCACGGGCATAAATTTCGCCTCATCGCCTTCTGCATAATTGGCCACATTATTGGTTTCTTCATTAAAGTAATTCACCGCACCGATGTAGCAGTTTTGAGAGATATTCTCCAAGTGCCCACGATATTTCAACCAAGGACCTGCCATAGAAATGTGGTCCGTAGTACATTTACCCTTAGCTTTAATCAACAAGCGCATACCCGTCAATTGCTGACTAGTAATAGGCTT
>CAZOLU010000384.1:0-3478 GCA_964580485.1 uncultured Saprospiraceae bacterium
GGCTAAGCTGAGGCTTAGTGTTAATACTAGTAGTAGTTGTTTCATGTTTGTTTTTTTGATTTAGTGATGTACTAAGATAGGGAATTATTTGTAATATTCCAATATCCCAACGCTTGCGCGATGGGTTTGGGGATGTCGCCTCTTTCAGGGCTTCTCCCAACGCTTGTGGGTGGACTGTTAAGTATAAAAAAATTTGGGATGGGGCTTGCATGTTTGGGGAAATGCCCTTAATATTGTCTAATCGATTTGTTAATTTATTTGTTTAATTATTAAAAATTAGAAGATTATGGGACAGGCCCTGGTTAAAAATTATGTGCATATTGTGTTTAGTACTAAATTTCGGAAGCCTTTTATTTATGAGGGGATTGAGGAGGATTTGTTTGCGTACCTTGGGGGGATTTGTAAGGAGTTGGATTGTCAGCCTATCAAGGTGGGTGGGTATCGGGATCATGTGCACATTTTGTGCAAGCTATCTAAGCATATTACGCTGGTTGATCTGGTGACGAAGGTGAAGACGAATTCGAGTCGATGGATAAAGCGGCAGGGTGTGGGGTTGGATGATTTTGCCTGGCAGGGGGGGTATTCTTGTTTCTCGGTTTATTATCGGGCGGTGGATCGTGTGGCTGAGTATATTGCGAATCAGCGTGCGCACCATGGTGGTGCGTGTGGGGAGTCGTTTGGGGATGAGTTGAAGCGGATGAGTGGGGAATAGCCCAACCCTTGCGGGTTGGGTTGAGTAATCTCGCCCGACCTCTTCGAGGTGGGCTGGGGGCATAAAAAAAGCTACCCAAGCCTTACGGTGTGGGGTGGGGGATTATGCCACACCCTCTCGTTACCTTTCACAGAAAGGCCCCGAGACAAGTTGCGGGTGGGCTTAGCAATAATAAAAAAAGTCAGTGCCGCTTCCTACACAACACTGACTTAAACAAAATGTAAAAACTAATCGTTTATCGGCTCGCTTTTTCCAGTGGTGGAAAGAGGAGCTTCATACCTGGCTCGATGGCATAGATCGAGGGCAGGTTGTTGATTTTTGCGATTTGTAAGAAGAATTCGGAGCTGCCGTAGATCTCTTTGCAGAGTTTGGGCAGGTTGTCGCCGTACTGTATGTCGATGAAGTGGGTGAGATCCGGTGAGTAGCCTTGTGCGGCTTTGACGGGATCTTCGTAGCCTTTGAACTGTAGCGAGATTTCGGCCCGTATGGGCTTGCCACTTTTACTAAACAAGGTATACTTGGGCGTAAACGTACGCAGCTGACAGATGTAGGTCTTGGTTGGGTTATCATCGTTGGGCGAGTTACCTGGAATCACTGATCCCCAAATGATTTTGAGGAAGGGCGGCCCGTGTTCCTCTGATTGCCAGTTGTACAGGACCTTTTTCATAAGGTGTACGTATTTCTCTACTGTAGGTGCCCCATTATCATCTAAAGACCACTCGGTACCTTCGTAGGGATCGGGCAAGACCCCTGTTGCATCTACTAAGGTCTCAATGTTGAAATCCGGACACTTGTAGCCGGTGAAGGACTGTGGCTTGAAGGGCGAGCCTACGGCGGATTCTGTGGAATCTTCGATGCCTCCGGGAACTTCTGCCCCTCCACCGGATTTTTCCCCATATTCAATCTCATAGGCAAATTGAATTTCCTGTGGATTGACTTGCAGCTTAATCTTGTTGGGCTCGGGTATCTTGGTCATACAGGTAGGATCAGCATAGGCCTCGATGTACATTTTACCATCATTATCATCAGCGGGCGTTATGTCCATAATAGTTTGTTTTTACGATTTGTAATATATGAAGTAATCAATTTCTCTTTAGTATTTTAGTATAAAGGAGAAGAAGGAAGTTGATAGGGTGCCTTAGATATACTCTTAGTACTTTTTTCATAATAGTAAAATTTAGACTTCCCTGTTTTACTCATAGAAGAAGTACTCGGTTGTGCATCTAAAATTGTCTAGTATAAAAATAGTAAAATTTGTAGATATAAGGCAAGGGTTGTACCAGTTTTTTTTATTAACAGTAAAAATTGATGCCAGTTACTTTTTAGAAAAAGGTTGTAGTGTACGTTTCCAGCTGCCTGTACTCAAAACAGGTCTATATACAAATAAATTAGCTACTTCCCCGTATCCCTTGTCTATTCTGATGCCGTCTATTTTCACCTCTAACTCTCTATCCTCTAGATAAGCAGCATTGAGCGAAAATTCTACAAAAATGGTGTTTGTCTTTGCAGACATCGTAAACTGAGTAGCCCATTCATTGCCACGCTCATGACCTGCAACCAAAGAAACGGAACTTGCGATATTGTTTGCAGCACTGACTGCTTTTTGAGGTAAGGAGAAGTCTATTGCCACTTTATATTTTTTACTAAACGATTTTGCTTTAACTTCATTGCTACCTAATGGCCGCAACTCTGTTTTTTGAACGTTTAAAGTAGAATCTGCAAAATCTACCGATGTAGGACCAATTTTTACTGTTGGAAACCATTGTACTCCTTGATCTGAGATAAACGACTGATAGCCTAGAGGTATTTGAATCATTACTTTGCCGCCAGTATTTTCCAAGGCGGTTACATAGGTTCTTGTAGCTAATATCAATTGATTAGCAGTACCTGTTTGTTCCAAAATAGTAGCAGCTATTTCTCGCAAGGTACCAAGTTGAACGCTATTAGAATCTAATTCTACGTCTAAGGGTATAGATAGAGTCATTAAACTATCTTGCACCACAGGTTTCTGTGGGGGGGTAGGATAATATTCGCTCTGTTTAAGTGCGGTGCCTATCCCTGATGCATGAGGCAGATCGTTTAATAATTTTGGAAAGTCTGCTCCTTCCTCAAGGATAGATTTGTATAATTGAGCACTCACACTTTCAAAATTATCTAATCCTGTTACCCAGTTTTTTTGTAATTCTTCATAGGACACAGGATCTTTCTCCATTTTCTTCAGTTCAGGTTCTATATATTGCTGATAGGGAGCTAACATATTTCCATTTTTAAAGCTGAAAGCCTCTTGTAACTCTTTTAGCAATCTTGTTTTGTTGAACCGTTGATTAGGTTTTTTCTCATACCGATCGCTAATCACTTCTTCAGATTGCTTACACCAAACCTTGATTTTTTTCTCAAAATCAGCCTGCATAAAAGGAACTGAACGACTTAACCAAAATCCAATGCGGCTAGGATTAGGAAACTGATCGTCATGCTTCAACCATTGCTCAAATAAAGCAGGATTCTTTTCTCGTTCAAAGTATTTTGCTACCTCTCCTTTGACTACAAGGGCTTCTTTTATGAGTTCTTGAAACTGCATAGGGCTTTTTCCATCTTTTCCATCTTCAGGCACCTTTGCAAGTAAGTCAGCAGCAAACTTTAGGGCTAAGTTACTACTCGTTGTCAAGCCCCAGCCTTGTTCTTTTTGCATTAAGGTTTTACTAATTTGCATGGGATTTTTTAGGGTATCATCCTCAAAAATGAGTAAAGTGCTTTCCGGTTCTTTTA
>CAZOLU010000384.1:3488-4349 GCA_964580485.1 uncultured Saprospiraceae bacterium
TGATGAGGATCATTGGGGTCGGCGCTATTTAATAGGGCACTCTTTACAGATTCTGCTTTTGGAGTAATGGTAAAGGGTTCTTCTTTGTATTTTTTGTAGATTTTTTTGTGTTTATTGTAATGAGCAATGCGTTCATCAATGGTATCATAATTTGCCAAAACTTCCTGAATGACTTGAATAGCATCCCCAATAGTCGCAATTTTAGCTTCATTCAAAGCCGTTTGAACGGCAGCTACGGTAGGAAGTTGAGAGTCAAACTTATTGATCAAGTCGGGTAAAATATAATCATCTTTTTTTAATTGAACATTTTGAAGACTTGAAACTTCTTTAGATCTTAACATCGTTTTGAGCAGGCTTGCCCAATTATGCAACTCCTTGGTAAATTCAGGTTCCCTGACATCTGGTGCTTTTCCAAGCCCTGCCAGCTTCTTCTTCTCCTGCACAATAAACTGCTTCATTTGAAGCATACCAGCCAATGCTTTTTTAGGAAGGGTGGTTTTGAGGATTTCCTCATTGTTTTTATAAATCGCAACGAGCTTTTTGTATTCTGTTTCAATATTTTTGAGTTGATTGAGTTTTTCTTGTTTTTTCATGCTTGTAGTACTTAATAAAATGAGGATAATAGGTGATAGAAGAATTAGATTTGTTTTCATGAGACTGTATTTTGTTGATATGTATCGAGCAATTGTTTGACCATAGTGTACTGCTCAAGATATTGCTGTTTGAGTAGCTCTGTTGGATCATTTTGAGCTGCTGCTGTGGTGGATGCACCAATTGCTGGCTCGGCTAGTTTTAAACTGATCTTGGCTTTTTTGAAGAGTGTTTTACCTGCTTTGAAGATTTTATCCAGTTTGGCATTGC
>CAZOLU010000385.1:0-942 GCA_964580485.1 uncultured Saprospiraceae bacterium
AAGGCTGAGAGGATCGAAAATTGACAGCAACCCAGCCCTAGCCTTTCTCCTAAGGAGTCGAAGAAGGCTAGGGACTTTAATCAAAATGCTCCACCAATTTCCCCATTTTCCCTGCCTGATAATCTCGAATGGCAGCCATCAACTCTTCCTGAGAGTTCATCACAAAAGGGCCATAAGTGGCAAGTGGCTCATCAATAGGCTCTCCGGCCAATAGAATGATGCGACTGTCTTCTACAAACTCTAGGCGAATAGATTTGCCATCATTTTTAAACCAAATCATATTGCGAGACTTACTATCTGTGGTCTGATTCACCTTACTATGTCCATCAAGTTGATAAGTCAGCGCATTGAAATTTTCTGGAATAGGAATATCCGTTTTTCCTCCTTTTTGTCCATCAATCCGCAGAATGAAAAGAGGAGAGTAGGTACTAATTTTAGAGCTTTTTCCTTCTAGTTCCCCTGCTACTACACCAATCTTTACCTTTCCATCTTTAGAAATTACGGTAGGAGTTTCTTCTTTTTGCAAAGGAATATAATTAGGCTGTTCCATTTTTTTATGAGCAGGAGCATTGACCCAAAACTGAATCAATTCAAAAGCCCCTCCCTCTTGAGCGAGCATCTTGCTAGGGCGTTCACTATGAATAATTCCTTTACCACTATTCATCCATTGTGTACCACCTGCACTGACAATACTGCTATTACCCACAGAATCTCGATGATGCAAATCTCCTTTGAAAATAAAGGTAACTGGCGCAAAGCCCCGATGAGGATGTGGCCCTACCCCTAAATTTGCTGGATGTTGGCCTGCCTTGACTACATCATCCCAGTGATGAATGAGCAAAAATGGACTGATTTGATCGATGCCTCTATGAGGTAGGGGCTGGTCTAGAATAATACCCCCCATATTGACTTTGTCTGCTTTAACTATTTTTCTAATGCTGC
>CAZOLU010000385.1:952-3263 GCA_964580485.1 uncultured Saprospiraceae bacterium
AATCACTAGCTCCAAATTCGCATCTGAGTTGATTTGTGAATTTGGAGCTAGTGATTTGATAAAACAACACTTAAATTGATTGTATATACATCTATTGTAACGAAGATAATAAAAAAATGTTGGATTTTAGCCATAAAAAAGCCACGCCCTAAAGGGACGCGGCTCGTACTATATTTCCTCAGCAAGCCTCAAGGCTTAGCCGATCATTTCTTCATAAGTCAGAAAGGTGTTGAAGCCCCTTTCTGCAAAATACGCTCGGGTTTGCTCTTCAGGCTGATTGCTCGTTACCAACACAAAATCGCCGCCCCAAGCACCAAGAGATTTCACCTCGCCCCAATAATCACTAAAGTGAAGATCTTTAGCACGTTCTTGTTGAATAATAGACTGTACCAGTTCTTCATGCTCTCGGATCAACTCCTCGAAGGTTTCAAGATCTTTGGTATACTGTGCAATATCATGGGTAATTTGTGTGATGCGCCCCATCGGCTGCTCTCTTTGCTCTGGGGGTGTAACTTTATAATAAACCAAAGCCTCTCGAGAACTTTGTTTCTCATTGAGATGCACAAAGTACAGTTGATTTTTGAAAGGTGGGTCAAAACGAGAGCTATCTGATTGTGGCTGGCCATTGAATCGGCGAAAAAGGATAGGCCCTTGGGCCGTAGCTGCCGCAATATCATAACCAGAACCCTCAAAAGTAGCATCTAAAAGTGTGTAGGGGTCTACCTCTGCCCATTGTGCAAGCATTGTGACAAGGGTAGAACTTGAGCCCAAACCCCAATTTCGAGGAAACTCTAAATGGGTTTCTACTTTAATCCCTTGGTCGAGATCTTTGAGAAATCTAGGGTTGAGCTGCCGGACAGCTTGCAGTAATTCTTGCAATTGTTCGGCAGTAGCTTGGGCATCCTCCTGATCTGAGAAGTTCATCATGTTGAGGTTGTCTAATTCAAATGTAGCTTCAAACCAAATTTGACCTTCTTGATCAAAGCTTTGCCATTCAAGCTGCCCATCGGTGCTGCCAGGAGCTACCGAGAGCTTTTGACCAAGCTTGGTGGGTAGCGCCAAGGCAGTGGCACCTTCGGTAACGAAGTATTCTGCAGTCAGCAAAAGTTTGCCATGGACACGGGTGGAGAAATTCATAATGATTTAATTTTTTTGTAAGTGGGTTAATGTTTTACTTGTTGGATAACAAAGAGAGTATGGATTTAGTCCAGTCCTAGTTCTTCTCTGATTTTGAGATCCGAGTTGAAATGGCGGTTCCAATACTCCAGTTGCATATTTTTCTTTAAGGTAGCACTAGTCGTAAGCTTTTTCCCTTGCTCCTTGTAGGTTTCTTCCCAACCCTCAATAACATGAGGAAATGCTGTGCGGAATCTGATGCTTAGCGATCGTTCTGCTTCAATAAAATTGATCTCATAAGTAGAAATTTCTTTTCCTTTATGCAAACTTGCACGAGCATCTTCAATGCCTAGAGGGAGATGCCGGAGTTCTGCGGTAATCATACTTGGAATAATTTGGATGCTACCTGTAGGAAGGTCGTCAGGGTTGATGCGAATATTACTCCAGATTTCATCTTCCAAAAAGGCTTTACTGAGTTGAAATTCTCGATCCCCATCACTTTCCAAATAAGAGTTGACCTTTAGAAGATACTGATAGGGGCGCAGATTAAGTTGTGTAAACACCTGGCCGTTCCAGTCTTGTATAGAGGTAGTTACTTTCATCGTATTAGGATACTTTTCAATATCCACAGGTGTGAAAACAGATTGCATAATGGAATTATTAAAAACGCCAGTATTGAAATTTCTAATTTGTTGGCATTTCATCACCTTTACCGCATCGCTTCCCGCTTTTTCAGGGTAGTCCAAGCGCACTTGTTTAGATTTAGAAAAGTCTTCTGCATGGAATAGTAACACTGCAGTTCCTTTGTGGATCTCTCCAAAACGCAGTTGGGTGAGTTCATAGCTGTTGACTTCCCCTTGCCCTGAAAACCAATAGGTCTCAAAACTAGGGGGGGCATCAGCCCCCGCAGGTGGGCTAGGAGAACTAAGACATAAAAAATAAAGTAGGGTCAATATATTTATTTGAAACATTTTGCGTAGTTTTAGTTTAGGCAGTTCTGCGAATTTTTTTAATCATCAATCATTAAAACTTTACTTCGGCGAACCACGCAGTGCTCCCGTAAGGAAATTTTGAAGATGATTGATTATCAATGACTTAAATTTTAAATTCTTTGTTTAAGCCCATGCTTAATTGACTGATAATCAAGAGTCGAAAAATTAAGATTTTTTAAAATTTAAAAAAATTACCGAAGTAG
>CAZOLU010000385.1:3273-4348 GCA_964580485.1 uncultured Saprospiraceae bacterium
AGCGAAAACCTCAACTTGAATTTAGATTTAGGTATAGAGTGCTAGTTAAGAATTTTTTGTAGCTCCTAGCGATTTATACAAGTCGTGACATTAGTCATCTAAATATAATTAAAATATTTATGATAAATTAAGGATTTTAAAATTTAAAAAAATTACCGAAGTAGTAATTAAAATACATATTTACAATAATAGGGCGAATGAATATGTTTAAATATGAAATCAATTGCTTTTGATATGATTAAATATACTTTCGAAATATAACAAAAAAAAATCAGATCATATATGAAATACTACACTCTTCTCTTAGGCTTTATTTGTATTTTAGGTTTTAAATCAATTGTTGCTCAGCCTTTAGTAGATGATGCACAAAGCTATGGTGTTTTGGTCTTTGAGCATTTGGATAAAGAAAAAACCAAGTTTATTCGAGTAGGAGGATGGATTAAATATCGCTTGTATAGCAACCCAAGGCTACTGCAAAAAGGTACTCTGCAGAAGGTTACCGCCAAAACTATTATTGTAGATGGTCGAGAAATTGCCCTGTCCGATTGTCAGATGATTGCAGGGCGTGTACGTTCTGACAAAGAAATTTTAGGAGCCTTATTTTTGGGGATGGGGGTAGCCTCTGTACCTTTTGCCGCAGGGATCGCTTCGGCAGTTACGGTGGGACCTGCTGTTGTGATTATTGGGGGCGGTATCGCTTTGATCGGAGGTGGTATTGTGATGCTGATGCGCAAAAAACGTTTTCGCATGGATAAAGGCTGGTCGGTCTATGGAGGAACATTAGAGTATAGTCGAACACATAATTAAACGTAAAAAAATGGCAACACCTATTTATACCTGGAAATACATCCAAGATCGAAAGTATCCTTCAAAGGTGGAGTTGTTTTACGATCATATCTTGGAGCATCGAGAAACAGGATCTAAGGTAGCACTTAGACATAGTTTTGAGGAATTTCTACTGCGAGATCAGGTTTTGGTGAATCTGATGGTTGACTTCGAACTATTGGAATACATTACTACCTGGGATTACGCAGTCCAAAAATTTTGAAAATAAGAAATAAAAACAAGTATTTTC
>CAZOLU010000386.1:0-3025 GCA_964580485.1 uncultured Saprospiraceae bacterium
GGTAGATGCCAGCTACTACCGGTTTTTATAAGCTTAGACTAGTCTAAACCCTTCAAAGGTACCAAGCCCTCCTCAATAATGATTGTATGAGCCTCTGTTTGCTTGCAAAAGCTAATGAAAGCTTGCAGCAGCTTGTTGTTTTCAACATCTCGAGTATGGTAAAGGAATAAAGGGCGGGCTAGGGGATAATTTCCGTCCTTAATATTTTGATATGTGGGGGCATAAGCCAAGCTATCCTTTGCGCTGACATTCAACACCTTCACATCCTCTAATAAACGCTTATCAATCGCATAGTTGACAAAGCCTACGCCTACACTGTCTTTGGCCACTTCATTGGCAATCTGCTCAAAATAAGAGAGTTGTTTGGCATCCTTGCGCAGAGGTATTTCTTTTAGGTAAAGCTCCTCTAGGTAATGAAAAGTTCCCGATTGTGCATCCCGCAGATAACAATGAATAGTACCCTCTAAACTATCTGAGAGTGCTGACCATGAGTTGAGTTTGCCTCGCAGGACATTCCCAATCGACTCGGTGTCTAAATCTTCTATTTTTGTTCCAACATAGGGATGAACGATCAGTTGAACAGCATCATAAGCGATGATATGCTCATGCTTTTTGGCATTAAAACGAATCCCCAAATCAGCTATAATAGCAGAATCTATAGCAGCAGAAGCCATGGCCAATTCACATTTTTGAGTCATCAACTGCTCAAAGCCATACATAGACCCTTTGGCAATAATCTCTATGGAAAGCAATTCAGGATAGTCAGGATGGCTAGCGACCAAACGCAGAAAATCCTGATGGAGCTCTCTTTCTACAAGGGTATAACCCTCTAGCTCAAAAAACTTTTCTACTAGCTTAGGCATCAGTGAGCGCCCTAGCGTACGAGACCCATGAATACGAATAGTTGTAATTTTTTGGGGAACATCCTCCTCCGTAGGCCTAAGTCCATAAGCTAGAGCAATTCCCAAGACTCCTAGCAATAAAATAATGAATCCTAGTACTTTTCTTCCTCTCACTAGGAGTGGTAAAGCTATAATTCCAAGTAATAGACCTAATACAAAAAGTAAAATTGGCATAAGTAGTGTGTTTGGTCAATCTATTTGATTCGAAAAAAGGGAAGGGAAAATCTAAAGCAAGATATTACATCTATCGGGTTTTGCCAATTCTTCTAAGTTTAGAAATTATTAACATTTTATATGCTCTAAGTTGCAAATACATTCCTATTCCAGCCCTAATTTCCTAATTTTCGCCAACAGAATTTCCTAGTCCCCAAACATCTACTATCTTTGTATCAATTCATAACAAGTTTGCAAAGACCTTAAACGATAGTAATCATGGCAATTCCAATCATAGAGCAAGCCTTTAAGCATAAAGATCGCAAAGCAGTTACAGATAGTTCTGGATCTTATCTCTACCACTATTTGCTTCAGGCCTCGGGATCTGTCGCTGCACATATTTTAGATGGGGTGGATGATCTTCATGAAGAGCGAGTAGCCTTTATGATTCGCCCAAGTATGTATTTTGTGGTTTGCCAATGGGCGATTTGGAGAGCTGGAGGAGTAGCTGTTCCATTGCATACGGGTTATCCACTTCCTGCGGTGGAGTATGTATTGCAAGATGCGCAGATCAAGATTCTGATTGTAGATAAAGTGTACAAAGAACGCTTATTACCATTAACCAAAAATATGGAGCTTCGGGTCATTAGCATCGAAGAGTTGCTGAATGATTATAGGGAATCTGAATTGCCAGAATTAGATCCTCAACGTAATGCACTTATCATTTATACGAGTGGCACCACCGCTCAACCTAAAGGGGTTCTGACTACCCACAGCATTATCAGCTCACAAGTACAAACCCTGGTAGATGCTTGGAAATGGGAACAAAGTGATCATATTCTCAATGTACTTCCACTGCATCATGTACATGGGCTGATCAATGCCTTGGCTTGTCCACTTTGGGTAGGTGCCTGTTGTGAATTCCTACCTGAATTTGATGCAGCGAAGGTCTGGTCTAGTTTTGAAGAAGGGCGCACTAGTGTATTTATGGCCGTACCTACGATTTATTACAAATTGATTAGCTTTTATGATGAGCTGGAGCCCTATCGCCAAAAACGCATGACAGAAGCCCTCAAAAAGTTTAGACTTATGGTTTCGGGGTCGGCGGCCTTGCCCATTTCAATTATGAACCGTTGGGAAGAAATCAGCGGACACAAGCTTTTAGAGCGTTATGGTATGACTGAGATTGGGATGGCTCTATCCAACCCCTATGAGGAATCTGAACGCCGCCCTGGTTTTGTAGGAGGTCCTTTACCTAATGTACAAATTCGATTGGTGGATGAAGATACGAGCGAATTGATTGCAGAAGATGGAAAAGCTGGTGAAATTCAAGTGAAAGGGTCTAATGTGTTTAAGGAATACTGGGGCAAGCCCGAGGCTACCGCCTCGGCTTTCACCCTCAATGGCTGGTTTCGCACTGGCGATATCGCCCTGCGCCAAGAGGGCATCTACCGGATCTTGGGCCGCATGTCTACCGATATTATCAAGTCTGGTGGTTACAAACTCTCTGCTCTGGAAATCGAAGAGGAGCTCCGCAAGCATGAGGAGGTACAAGATTGTGCCATTGTAGCCCTGCCCGATGAGGAGTGGGGCGAGATTGTAGCAGCAGCTGTAGTACCTCAATTGGGAGCAGACCAAGCTGAGCTAGACCAACGCCTTTTGGAGTGGTTGAGGGAGCAACTTGCCCCCTATAAGTTGCCTCGACGATGGGTAATTCTTAATGAGCTGCCTCGAAATGCTATGGGCAAGGTGACTAAAAATGAACTGAAAAAATCTTTTGCAGAGTAAATCAGTGCTTGGAGGGATGGCTAGTGCTTGGCTCTGACCAGATTTTGAGATACCAATAAGCAATCATCCCAAACAACTGCCCTACTACCACCAAAACAATCCATAAAATGCGTTGGGTCTCATCAAGTTCTTCATTCTTGACAATCATAAAGATATAAAGTGCATACAGCGCAAATACCCAA
>CAZOLU010000386.1:3035-4330 GCA_964580485.1 uncultured Saprospiraceae bacterium
AGCATCGAAGGGGGTGGTCCAGAGGGAACTGAGTGAGTCATCGAAAACATCATCCAGAAAGTCGTCAATATAAAAAAGATAACATAAAGGATTGGAACTAGGGTAGCTCCGAGTAGTAAAATCTTGTTGCTTTTGTGCGCTAGAAATTTTTGCATAGGGAAGTAAAATAATCTACGATAAATTTTATATATAAATACTGAAGTTCTTAAAAATTGGTGAGGATAGTTTTTAACCCACCTCAATTTAAGGTAACCGATATTTCATCGTATAAAGTTCTCAGGAATGGGTCAAAATTCCATATACTTATGAAAATCCTTTCAATTTTACACGGCGAACAGCCTAAAGCACTTCAATTACTGTTTATTTATGCAGCCCCCAAGCCCAAGGCTTAAAGTGCCCCCTCTTTCAAGAAGGCCTGATAAAAGTTGAGCATTTTTTGCTTTTCTGCCTCCCAGTGCCATGCTGCTTTGGCTTGGCGACAGTTGTTTTGTAGTTTTTGGTATAGATCAGGTTCTTGGAATAATTGATTGAGGCAGTTGACAATAGCTTGGGGGGATAGCTCCTCCAACAGCAAGCCCACCTCATACTCCTTTTGGTGGTGTAGGTACTCGGGAAAGGCCATATTAAGGGAAGGTTTTTCAGCTTGGGTATAGTCGAAAAATTTATTGGCGAGGGAGTAATAATAATTCAAGCCCTTATTTTGGAGTAAATTCAACCCAATATCTGCTTGGGGGGTAATTTTTTTGAGCTCATCGGGCAAGACATAACCCCAGAATTTTACCCGATCCTCTAGCTCCAAGTCTGCTGCCATCTGCCTAAGGAGTTGAGAAAGGTCGCCCTCCCCTACCAGCCAAAGCTGTACTTGATCCTTGGAAAAATCTTGCATCGCCGTCAGCAACTCCTCTAGCCCCCGCCCATCATTCAGCATGCCTTGGTAGATCAAAATATAAGGAGCTTTTACCTTTTGCGTTTGTGGAGCAAGAGCTTGGGGATAGGGGACATTGCGAATCACCTCAAAAGCTAGACCGTATTGCTGCTCAAAAATATTGGCAAGCGACTGACAAACCGTATAAGCCCCTTTTACTTTTGGGATGCAACGCCGAGCTACCCAAGCCCAGATTTGTTGCACCCTGGGTCGCCCCACCACCTCAGGCAGCTCTGTAAAATACTCATGCGCATCATACACCTGTGCCTTGCGTCTAAAAAAACAAGCCCAGGAGCCTGCCAGTAGGGTATCCAAATCCACCGAACAGAGTAGATCCATTCGACAAAACAGTAAAAAAATAAAGAGCCTA
>CAZOLU010000387.1:0-4315 GCA_964580485.1 uncultured Saprospiraceae bacterium
CAATCTTTTTTTCAATTTTACCTACATAAATCTCCTCAATCAGATGATCTGCACGGTAGCGTTTTTTAGAATCCTTATTATCAATCATTGGATCATTAAAAGCATCGACATGGCCTGAAGCCTTCCAGACCTTTGGATGCATGAAAATAGCCGCATCAATTCCCACAATATTTTCATGAGCTTGCACCATTGCGCGCCACCAATAATCTTTGATGTTAGCTTTAAGCTGTGCCCCATAGGGGCCATAATCATAAACAGCACTTAAAGCACCATAAATCTCACTTGATTGATAGATAAAACCATATTCTTTGCAATGTGCAACGATCTCCGAGAAGTCAAAATTTCTTGCCATAACTTAATTTTGTTAGCTCTATATTTTAGCCGCCAAGCAGCATGCTCTTTAGATGAGGCGAAAATAGTAGTTTTAGTTCAATAAGTAGAATTTTTTTTAGATCCCTAATCCACTTCAGGAACGACCGTAGTACCACCACTTCCTGTTGGTCTTGGCACTTCCTGGACTTTGTCCACTTTTAGGGTGCGTAGCTCCCCATCAGGAGTAAGCCAGACAAACTCACGCTCACGCTCCACTTTCACAGTGGGTTTTACTGGTTTTAGGGTAAACTGCACCTTCAGTGTATACATAAACTGTACTGCGGGGTCTAAAATCGTAGGATTGATAATGACCTCAAATTCATCATAAGGAATCTTATCATAATACATGGTCACTGCCTTATCCACATTATTCACACGCCCTTTACTGGTTCCGTCTAAGGACTGACTAGAAAAAGCTTGGTAGCTAGAATAGCGGTCTACGGGATAAGCAGCACGTTCATCCTCTGTAAAAATACGCGGTGCCTCATCCAGTGCCATACCCAACTGCTCAAACTGCAATACTTCCTGATTGACATATTCCACAGCCTTTTGGCGTATTTCCTTGTAAACCTGGTCTACGTTATTTACAAAGTAATCTACTTTTACAATATCATAAATCTCATGTTGCGCCGCAGCACTGACCAACTTGCCTAATTGCTCAGCTTTATCATAGCGCACATGAATATTTTGCTGAATTTCGAAGCCTTTGGGAATTTCATTATAGGTCTTTTTACTAAATAGTTTTTTCTCCTCCTCGTATTCATACACTGGGACAAAAGAAATCATATCCAGATGAATATCCTCCTTGGCCAAGCCTATGCTCATGGCACGGTTCAAAAAACCACTGAAGCGTTCATTCAGTAGGCGGTCTGCCTCCTCTGCGGTTTTCCCCAATTGTTTGATGCTAAAAATAGCGACATAAGCATCAGCCAACTGGTTGCTCAAAGCATTCACCTCTAATTCTACAACCCTAGCTCCTGCCCAACGTGGGTTGGGGAAAGGGGTAGAGGCCTTCTGATTGGGATTTGTTCGGTTGTTGTAGTTATAATTTCCTTCGGCATAATTGATATTTCCCTTTGCTCGATTCGCATTCCCTTTGGCTTGTGCAAAGAGTTGTAAGGGTAATGCCAAAGAAAGTAGTAAAAGTAGTGTTTTCATACCTGTTTCTTTTTTTAGAATAAGTGGGACGCTTCTATCTTCTTAGGCAAACCTAAAAATAGGTGTTTAGCGTGCCCCAATTATCTGCAAAAATAGCAATTCCATAAAAAAACAAAGTCTATCTCGATGCTTTTGTGCAATTTCATTAACTTTGTGAAGTATAACAAACCTGTAAAGGTAATTCCAAAGACCAAAGAATCACAAAATTCAACTAATCATATGAAACTCGAGGCTTTCGAAAAAGCAAATGCCCTGTTGGAAGAAGTTAAAGTAGCTACGCTAGGCGATGCCCAAGCATTAGAAGCTTTTCGTCTACGTTTTTTGGGGCGCAAGAATGCGATCAACCCCCTATTTGGGGAGATGCGTAATATTCCCAACGAGCGCAAGAAAGAATTTGGACAGCTTGTTAATGAGGTCAAGGCCTTGGCGGAGGAAAAATTTTATGCGGCGAAGGAACAACAAGAGCGTGCTGCACTCAATCAATTTGAACGAATCGACCTCAGCGCGCCAGGCGAGCCGCTGCCTTTAGGCAGTCGGCATCCCGTAGCCTTGGTGATGGAAGAGATGGTGGCCATTTTTGAGCGTTTGGGCTTTGCCGTAGCAGAGGAACGTGAGATAGAAGACGACTGGACGAATTTTACGGCCTTGGGCACTCCAGAAGATCACCCAGCTCGGGATATGCAGGACACTTTTTATTTGCAAGATAGCACTACGATGGTTTTGCGCACCCATACTTCGCCTGTGCAAATTCGCTCGATGCTCAAGCAAAAGCCACCTTTGCGCATTATTGCACCAGGGCGGGTCTACCGCAACGAAACCGTTTCGGCTCGTTCACACTGCCAATTTCACCAAATTGAGGGTTTGTATGTTGCCAAGAATGTGAGTTTTGCAGATTTACGGCAAACGCTTTATGCTTTTGCACAAGAGATGTTTGGTGCTACCAAAATTCGCTTGCGTCCCTCTTATTTCCCCTTTACAGAGCCTAGTGCGGAGATGGATGTGTACTTGGGTACAGCAACCGAGCGTGATCGCAAGTTGACCAAGGGTACTGGATGGCTAGAGGTTTTGGGTTGTGGAATGGTAGATCCTGTGGTGTTGGAGAACTGTAATATTGATCCTGAAGAATATACGGGTTTTGCTTTTGGCATTGGCATTGAGCGCATCGCCTTGTTTAAATATCAGATTGAGGATATTCGCCTCTTTTTTGAGAATGATCAACGTTTTTTACAACAGTTTAATGCAGCTAATGTGCTTTAGATCATGATTTGGCAAAGCGCTGTGTAAGAGTGGAGCGAAGCGACAGACCGAAGCAAAGCGGAGGGCCGACTGAATAAGGAGCTCTGGAACATAGCGGCTGGCTGCAGGCAGTGCCCATAATCTTTATTATATAACAAATGTACATGTTTTATTCATCTTGACAGATGATACATGACTTAATCTTCAAATAAATGAAGCAGCTTTTAGTTTTTTCTATCATCGCAATTTTCATCTTCAGCGCCTGTAATTCCACCCCCAATGTGGAAGAACATCAACAGAAGCCAGAGGATGTGGTCAAAGCCTTTTATGAGGCTATGGGGAATTTGGAGTTTCAGAAAGCGGAGGCGCTAGGTACGGAGCATACAAAAAAGCAAGTCAAATACTTTGCTACGGAGCTGGGGATGATTACAGATGAAAAAGAGAAAAAGGAGTTTATGGCTTCGGTGCAACTCAACTTTAAAACGGTAAATTGTTCGGAGCAAGAGGGAACGATGACTTGCAGGATTTGCTGTGGCCCTGATGGTGGGGAGGCTGAAGCGGAGGTTGTGCAACTGGAAAACAAATGGTATGTTCAGATTACTCTGGGGGAGTACTAAGTACAGTGTCCGCTAAGTTATTACATAGTGATGTGCGAGGGGCTTCACCACCTCGCAACTGGAATGCCGCCCTTTCAGGGCTACTCCACAAAAGCTATATTAAAAAACGTTCAGGACATAAGCACCGTGTCTGGGAAATTATTGTAGAATACTTAGCGAGGGGCTTCACCACCTTGCAGCTTGGCTTTTTGCCTAAGCTTATGATGCATTGCATCATGCCAGCTCGCCTTCAGGGCTACGCCATAAAAGCTACATTAAAAAACCTTTCCGGTAAGCCACTTTTTCTACTCTTAGTTCTTTTAAGTTGGGCCCAATTGGGTTTGGCAGGTTCTGGTCATCTTGCGGATAGCCTTTCACCTTTGGAGCTGTTGGCGAAAGTCCCTAAATTTTTTCAACGTAGCACTTATGAAGGCGGGGCGGAGCTTTCTTCCGATCAGCTTGCTCATCTTCAGGAGGGGGATTTTATTTTGCGCAAAGGCTATGGTTGGATCAGCGATCAGATTGCGGAATTTTTAGATGAGGAATATCCAGTAACGCATTGTGGATTGATTTTACGCTTGGGCTATGCAGAACCTATGGTTTTGCATAGTATATCGAATGATCGGGCAAATGGGATTTTGGTAGAGCCGCTTGCGGCTTTTTTGCGGGAAAGTCAGCCGGGCAGTTTGGTAGGTTTGCGGCTGCGCTGCAGCGCAGCCGAGCGTGCAGCAGTTGTACAAGAGTGCAAACGTTTGTGGGAGCGGCAAGTGCCTTTTGACTTAGCCTTTGACGATACCGACAGCAGTGCTTTTTATTGTGCCGAGCTTTTTGGCTATGCCTTTCAACAAGTTTTTGGTCGAGATCTCCTCCCCGACAAATTAGAGTTGATGGATTACCGCAGGGTGATTCGTATGCGCAATTTTTTTGATCCCAAAGTCTTTGACATTCAATTC
>CAZOLU010000388.1:0-4297 GCA_964580485.1 uncultured Saprospiraceae bacterium
CCCCAATGAGCTCAAGTCTACACAGCCCAATTTGAAAGAATCAACTAAGGATTGGTGGAGATTGTGGTAATTCCCAAAATTCTACTATCTTCGGATTATTTACCCGAATAATCTGTACTATGCTGGATAAGGCCACGCATTCCTTAGTTCAATTTTTTAAAAAACTGGGTACGATCCATGCCGCAGAACAGTTCTTTTATTTACTACAACGTTGTATACAGCAAATAGATTCTGCCGAAGATTACCTTGATATCCGACTAGAACAAGACGAGTTGCTGCTTTACACTTCTGATACAGAACTCCTCCGTATTGCACAACGACTGGATGCCGCCATTCATTTCGATCTCATTCGTGAAGCCGATGGTCGTTTGTTTAGTTATGCGGGTGCTGCGGCTACGCCGCAAGGCTACCATCGATTAAGCATAAACATCAAGCAATCGGAGCTATCCAATGCCTTGATTCAGGAATGGTTGGCCGCATGTACAAGCATCATACAAACACAGCATCCCCTTCAACCTAGTACGATAGCGAGTTACTGCTTTCGAGCAGCTACAAATCTCAACCATAAGAAGCAGTTTTTTAGTTACCTTCGTCAAAATTCAGCCTATCAAGATTTAGTAGAAGAGTTGCTCCCCAATATTTTACAACAAAAATCCTTTCAACGTATCCTCAATGCTCAGGAATTTATTTTCCAAAAAGCCATTCAAAGCTTTAAAAACTTTATAGAAACACCCATCAGCAAAGAACTCGCCAAGGCTTTCCTTACCGCCTATGAGAATTTTGAAGGGAGCTATGACCAGTTTGCATATACCCTACCTAAAAAACATCCGATTTATACGCTTGCCCACCAAATAGGGACCTTGATTAGCTATCTAGATGGAAAGGCGGCGGGTAAAAAACTGTGGAATCAGTACGAAGATCAAAGAACAATTGCCCTTGCAGTGGTTCGTCAAAACCATTGGGTAGCACAGTTAATTCGTTATCATCAAAACAAGGATCTTTCAGAGCTTTCGCCTAATGTTCAAAATGCCATACGATATTTACTTCATCCATTGGAGCATACCGCTACTCTTTCAGAAAAACATCGTCGGATGATTACAGAAGAGCTCATTCAACGCAACTATCAAGCGGCTACATTCGATCAAGACATCCTTGCATTTTTTGATGAGTTTGACCTACCCAACAAAACATCACCCAACTACAACTACCTAATTAGCAGCATTCTATACCACCCCAATATTGCAGAACTTTGGAAGAAAAAAGAGGAGTATCCATTAGGGACTAGTTATTATCCCGAACAAATTTATGAGGCAGAGATTCCCTACCAACTCTTTCCATCAAGAGAAGAAATGCCCTTGAATCAGATCTTATATGGCCCGGCTGGAACAGGAAAAACCTATCAAGCCATTCGAATAGCCATTAGCATTCTGGAAGGTCTGCCCTTAGATGATCTTTTGCAAGAAACGGCTGATATGATCCACCATAAACTAGAGCATTATAGTACGGAAGGACAAGTAGCCTTAGTTAGTTTTCACCCCTCTATGAGTTATGAAGATTTTATCGAAGGGATCAAACCACTGAGTAGCGATCATGGCCTCAGCTATGTTTTGGAAGATGGTATTTTCAAACAAATGGCTGACCGAGCAAGTCAAAACCCCAGTCAACCTTATGTACTCATTATTGATGAAATCAACCGAGGGCAGGTTGCTAGTATTTTCGGAGAGTTGATTAGTCTTATTGAGGAAGATAAACGCCAAAATGCACCGAATGCCCTAAGCACCCTACTCCCCTACTCTAAACAACGCTTTAGCATTCCAGCCAACCTCTACATCATTGGCACTATGAATACAGCAGACCGGGGTATTGAAGCCTTGGATATTGCCCTGCGTCGACGTTTTTACTTTAAAGCGGTACCTCCGCAGCCCCTCCTTCTCAATAAAGATATGATGGGGGTCAACCTTGCCTTAGTTTTAGAAACCATCAACGCTCGTATTCAACAACTGCTTGGAGACCAACAGGCAATTGGGCATGCTTATTTTTTGGGGATTCAGAATTTAGATCAACTCAACCAATGTTTTGAATACAAGATCATTCCCTTACTTGAAGAGTATTTTTATCATGATCTTTCCAAGCTAGGTCTAGTGCTAGGAAAAAACTTTGTAAGTGTTGTGCAGCAACAACAAAGCTTAGCAGATTTTCCAATACAGGATTACCAAAACCATATTCGCCCAATTTTCAAGATTAAGCCTTTTCCACACCCTGTCGCAAGCTATATTAGCATTTATGATATAAAAAACGGATAAGGATCTACAATGACTACTTAACCTGCGTTGTAGCATAAAATTTAATGCACTCATTACCTTTATCACCATGAAAAAAGCCATTACACTGTTCCTTTTTTGCACTATGTTTATTCTTCAACATAGCTTTGCTCAGACAAGCCCTTGGGGCACTGGAAATATTAACAACCAACTTATTGGGAACCTAGTAGACAGCACCGTCATGTTCCCATCCAACTCAGGCTTTGGGCATTTTGGCTACTACCCCAATCCCAACAATCTACTACCTACTTATACTTATGATATCTATATTCCACCGAGCTATGATGGCACAGAACCCTATGGATTGGTAACTTTTATCAATTCCGGTAATGGCGGAGGCATCATATCTTCTTGGCAAACTGTTTTAGATGAAAAGAAATTGATTTGGATTGCAGGAGACAATATTGGAAATTCTGTTAATGTAGATATTCGTATGGGCGTTGCTATTGCAGGGGTTTATCGTTTGCAAGAAATTCTCAATATTGATAGTAGTAGAATCTATACTGCGGGTAATTCAGGTGGCGCAAGAACCGCTACGGTATTAGCCTACACCTATCCAGAAGTTTTTTATGGTACCTTGAGTAATTGTGGGTCCAACTATCTTAGACAGGTAGATCAGGATTATGAAACACATCAGCCCAATAGTCACTACGAATATACCATGCCTTTTAGCGCTACGGATCTAGAATATGTCCGATCTTTTGACCGCCGCTATACAGCATTGACTTCCTATGATGATTTTCGAGAAGGGGATATTATGAATGTTTATCACAACGGCTGGGTTCCTGATGGATTTAAGGGTAAGTTTTTGGAAACGCCAGGTCCTCACTGTGCCACTACTACCGAGCATTTCAGAGATGCCGTCAATTTTGTAGAGCATCCTCATATTCCTGTCATTGTAGATAGTTTCGACAGTAGCAGCGGCTTGGTGGGCAACGGGTTTCAATTAAAAAATGCCCAAATCCAAAATCATGTCCTAAGCCTCAACCATCAAGATTCTGGCTATGCAAGTGCTTATGCAAAAACTATTTTTCACTGGAATGATCCCAAAGGCAGTATTATAGATACCCGTATTCATATTGATTCTAGTCAGTACGACAACAATACGCAATTTCATATGGGACTGTGGGAATTTACAGACGCTACAATAGTTTGCGATGCCATAGGTACAAGTATGATCGACAGCACAGCAGGTATCTTAGCCACTATTAGTTTTGATAATACTCAACCCACCCTCTATGTAGTTGTAGAAAATCCTCATCTTGGTCTTCAATCAGATACTATTTTTCAGGCCAGCTTCAACGATTGGAATGCCTCTGATAGCATTCATATTCGCTACCATCTCTGGCATAATGAACTGCGTATGGAGTTTAGCAATCACTTCAACAGCCCCGACATTTCAAGCACTGGAGCTAAACTGCTAGATGATAGACGTTCTATTCAGTTGAGATGGGCTTGGTTTGGGTATACAGGCATCTACTGGGATACCACAAGTACCTGGACTCAAGGAGCTTTACTCACCCTAAGTTCTGAAAAAATCAATCCGAGCCTCAACAGCACAGTAGTGCAAGTAGAAGATTTACAGGTAGTAGTAGCCGACACTCTTAGCAGTAGTCCTAGTTTTCCTTTAAATACGGTTGCGATTACAGCTAATAACAATGACCTAAGTGTTCCTATGGGTTTGGGAGCTTATCAGTGGTACTATAATGGCAACCCTTTGTTGAATGAAACCACAGATCAGATCACCGCTTCACAAAGTGGGGTCTATTATGTAGAAATCTATGCTGGCAGTAATTGTGCAATTCAATCTGATAGTGTTAATCTAACTATGCTTTCTTCTGATGTTTATCCCCAACAGCCTAAAGTCCGCATCTACCCTAACCCTAGTAGATCTCATATTCAAATTGATTCAGAGGTTTTGGTAGAACGAATAGAATTTCTAAATCTGTTGGGGCAAAGTGTTTATCAAAAAAATA
>CAZOLU010000389.1:0-2855 GCA_964580485.1 uncultured Saprospiraceae bacterium
GCAAGGAGGAGAAAAAGTGGATTTGAAAGCTTTGGAAGATGAGTTTGCTCCTGAAAACTATGATGCGAGCAAATATGCGCCCCCTACGGAGACGGAAAACGAGAAGAAGTTTCCGCCTACGGAGCAATAGCTACTTCGAAAACTGCTTGTTTTTAAACAAATTCTCTCTAAAACTCAATATAGTTTTGTGGATTTACAGGCTGCCCATTATACCAAAGCTCGAAGTGAAGATGCGGCCCATCCGTCATCTCTCCCGTATTTCCGATAATTGCAATCGCCTCTCCTGCTTCTACCCGATCTCCAAGTTTTTTAAGTCTTGCACTGTTGTGTTTGTACCAAGAGATGAGGTTGTGGTCATGTTGTACACCAATCATATGGCCTGTATCTGCCGACCAAGTTGACATGATAACCGTTCCAGCCCGTACGGATTGAATAACCGTTCCTTTTGGTGCAACGATATCTGTACCATAATGACTACGGTTGGGGGCAAAAGTATCCGAAACTACACCAGCCACTGGAGCTACAAAGCTACTGCGATCGATACGATCTTCATTATCAAGAAAGATGCTTTGCACTAAGCTTCCGAGTTCTCGCTCAATTTTCGCAGTTTCTTCAATTTGCGTGACAGCGTCCGATTTTTCAGGTAGCTTATCAAAATTGGCAGCAGCACCAGTTTCTGTCAGTACCGAAGCTTTGGGCTTTTCCATATCCTCCTCATACTCAAAGTCCTCCGTTGTCAAACGCTTGATATTGTCCATATAATTGGTATTCCTTACAATTTCGGTATTGAGGGTATCCAATTGCTCCAAAAGCTCATCCATTTCCGCTCGAAAATTATTATTTCCTGCTGCAGCATAGCCTACAACCCAGCCCCCTAAAGGCGTGAATTTTAGCAACAGCATAGTAAATAGCATTACTGACAGCACCGACACCCCAGTAAATAAGCCCACATTCAGCGGTGACAAACGCCAAGACCGTTCCTCTACAAAGGTCTGATCATTCACCACCACCATACGGTGGTATTTGCTAATCCAAGGAATCAGCGAGCGTTTTTTCTTCTTCTTTTTTCGGGAGGTCTTGGAATCGGCCATCCGTTATTTTTTATATAAAATCTTGAAATTCATTATCACAGTCTGCAAAAATACAAACAAAGCACGTATTTTTGTATATATTCTGAGGCTTTAGTTGAGAAATTCATAAAAAATCTAGTCCTTAGCTATAGCAATGTTCAGATTAATCCGTTAATAAGTTAGAGATAATCAACAACTCGACCAACCTAAAGTGTATATTTCAACGTCTTTTATAAAAGGACGCTTAGTTAGGAGCAATTATTCAAGGATTAGCGCAAAGCTAATACCGAATTAAAGTTACAGTATTCATGAAGCAACTCAGATTTATATTACTACTTGCCATTTTTGGGGTCATCTCCTCTTGTGTTACAAAATCCGGTAAGGTTACCAAATTAGGTAAATTCTATCATAATGTTACTGGGCGTTATAATGCATATTACAATGCTGACCTTTTGTTGATGGGTAGTTTTGAATCCCTTTCTAGAACACATCAAGACAACTACAACAAACTACTCGCCATTTACCCCTATGCCGCCGTAGAAGACCCCAATTCAGCCAATGCAAGCCTAGATGAAGCTATCAAAAAATGTGCAATTAACATTGAGTTGCATCGTCCTAGTGATTGGGTAGACGATAGCTATTTTGTAGTGGGTCAGTCTGAATATCTCAAACAAGAGTATGAAAAAGCCGCAGCGACCTTTAGATATATTGTAGATAAATACGACCCCGAAAAATTAGAGGAAGAAAAAGAGCAGCAAGCCAAAAAAGGGAAAAAGCGAAAAAAACGTAAGAAACGGAAACGTAGAAAAAAACGCAAGAAAAAGAAGAAAAAGAAAAAACGTCCCAGTCCCAACCCTGAAGAAGAGGAAGGCCCCGACAAACCAAAAAAATACGTATTGAAGCATCGCCCGGTACGCCAAGAGGCCATGCTATGGATGGCCAAAAGCTATGTAGAGCTCGGACTTTATGATGATGCGGGCACCTATCTGCGACTCATGCAGGAAGACCCCACCGTCCGAAGAAAGGTAAAAGCTGAGGTCTATGCCGTTACAGCCTATAGCTGGCTAAAACGCAAGGAATACGAAAAAGCCATAGAGCCTCTGGAAGAGGCGGTTCGCCTTACTCGTAAAAAGAAACGCAAAAATCGCTATGTTTATATTCTCGCTCAATTGTATCAAAAAATAGGCAACAACCAAAAGGCCATGGAAAATTTTAGGCAAGTGCTCCGACTCCGCCCCACCTATGAGATGGAGTTCAACGCTCGTTTGAATATGGCTACAAGTGCTGCTGGAGCAGATCAACGTCGGATGAATCCCGAAATGGCGCTGCGGCGTATGCTGCGTGATTCTAAAAATGAAGAATATAAAGATCAGATCTATTTTGCCTTAGCACAAATCCAGTTTAAAAGTGGCAACCGCAATACAGGGATTACCGCCCTCAAACAAGCGATGGCTAATAGTGCCCCCAACAGCTTTCAAAGAGCAGAGGCCTCCTATATGTTGGCAGAGCTTTACTACGAAGAAGAAAACTATGTACAAGCCTACCATTACTATGATACCGCTTCAACGAGCTTACAAAAAGGAGATGAGCGTAAAGACTATGTAGTGTATCAAAAAGATCAATTAAAGGATTTGGCGATCAATATTCAACAAGTGGAAGAAAAAGATAGTCTACTCCTCATTGCTTCTTGGGACTACGAAAAACAGCGTGAGCTTGTGCAAAAAATGCGTCAAGAAGAAGCAAGCTTGAAAGGAGATAAAAAACCTGGTCGTGGTCAAGCTCCTG
>CAZOLU010000389.1:2865-4290 GCA_964580485.1 uncultured Saprospiraceae bacterium
AATGCCAATGCAGTTAATCAATCTAAATTTCAACTCTATAATGCCAGTATGGTCAAACGGGGGGAACGGGATTTCAAAAAACGTTGGGGAGATCGCCCTTATAAAGACAACTGGAGACAATCCGGAAATGATAACTTTGGATCTAATGATGAAGCGGTGGCCAGTAATGATAATGCTTTGCCCCCAGTTACAGAACAAGATGTAGCCGATTACCTCAAAAAAATGGGCGTTCCTCAAGATGATGCTGCTAAGAAAAAAATGGATGCAGATATTGCAGCAGCCCTATTTAAAGTAGGTAGCTTGTACTACGAACGCTTACAAAAAAGAGATAAATCCATGGCTACCTTCAAAGAGTTGATGCGTCGCTACCCTAATCACAAAAATGAGTTGGAAGCACTCTATATGATGTACAATATCGCTCAACAAGAAAAAAATGCTGCAGAGGCCAAACGCTATAAAGATGCTATCTTGAGCAAGTACCCAGATAGCGATATTGCTAAAGCCTTGAAAGATCCCAACTTTGTCAATGCTAAACAAAAAGAGCTGGCAGAAGTCAACCAATATTATGAAGATACCTATGAGCTGATTCGTAAAGGACAGTCGGAAGCAGCCTTCAAGCGTATTCAAGCATTACCTACAAAATATGGCAACGATTACCCAATGAAAGCCCGCTTTGCCTTACTTGCAGCAATGTGTCAAGGTGGTATGAAAGGTGTTGACGAATATGTAAGAGCCTTAAAAACGGTAGCTACAAGTTTTCCAGATACTGAAGAGGAAAAAAAGGCAAAGGAGATGATTGCATTACTGACCGGAGGTAAACCTATTAAAGGAGAGGTCACCCGCCCCAACAACAACAACCCAACACAACCCGCCAATGGTACTTTTGTTGATAACATGAAAGAAGGGCACTATATCTTGGTAGCCTTTGAAGACAGCAAAGCTAGAGTCAATGATTTTAAAGGGAAAGCAAGTACCTACAACCAAGAATTCTTTAGCCTAAAACGTCTCAATATTTCTAGTTTGATGCTAGATGGCAAATACCCCACCTTGGTCATCCGTAAATTCCGTGATGGAACAGAGGCTCAGGAATATTACAATACCGTAAATGGCAATACTAAATTTTTGGGAGAAGCAGCAGCAGCCCACAAAATTTACTTTATTGGCCAAAGCAACTACCGTCAAATTTTACAAAAGCGAAATTTTGATGCTTATCGCACATTCTTTGAATCTACCTATGGGAATGATTAACAAGTATTAGGATCTCCCCTAGCAAGAAAATGGTATAGCCAAAAAATGGACTATACCATTTTTTTATGCTATATTTGCAGTTAATTTTACTACTGTGTAACAAAAGTTTTTAAATCAAACCCCTTTGCGAGGGGCTTCACCGCCTCGCAGCTTAACTTTTTGCCTACACTTATGATG
>CAZOLU010000390.1:0-4286 GCA_964580485.1 uncultured Saprospiraceae bacterium
GCCAGTAAGAGCTGGTGAAAACGGCGATCTCGCTCTCCTTTTCCTTTAGCAAAGGTTTTGCGATGACGATCTTCTACTAGATAAAACTCGCAACCCACAATAGGTTTGACATTATGTTTATTCGCTTCTGCAACGAACTTGAATGCGCCAAACATATTGCCATGATCAGTTAGAGCAACGCCTTTCATACCGTCTTTAGCGGCTTTTTCCATCATCACCCCAATATTAGAGGCACCATCTAAGAGCGAAAATTGGGTATGGCAGTGCAAATGCACAAAATCTAGCATAATATTTTTATTTTAAGCAGCGCTCTAGGATCTGATTTATTCATCAACTCCTTGAGTAAGGCCTTTCTTTTGAGTATATGTTTTTAAATTACGAGGTAGGTAGAGTTGTAGCTGAACTACAATCTAGGGGTTTAGGTCTTCTTAGGTTAGTTTTAGCATAGGACTTCTCCAAATTTACGAATAAAGAAAGGCAAACGCAAGTTTAATTTTCAAAATAATTTGATAGTCTTTTCAACTAAACTGAAAGCCATTGAAAATCATTAAAGTAAGAACATGTTTACCTAAACTTATTAAAGTTTAAAACCTGCAAAAACAATATCTTTGTTATATTAGATTTTGATTCTTTGGCAATTGCTGTGGGCCCTACGGCAATGATCTGCCTTCGGTCGCTATGTTGCATAGCTCGTGCCAAGGACATCCCTTTGGGGCTATTCGCTCGGCCCTCCGTTAGCACTACGGTCTAGCCTCATTTTAGTCAGCTACTATTTCACAGCGCTACGCCATTTTACTAATTTTACACAGGATTTGTCAAAGAACCTAGATTTTTAGCCCCTATCCCCTATGCGTATATTTCCACTTCAAATTAAAACATAAAATATTTGCTATGAAAAGCCTTCAATTGATTATTATTTACCTACTCTTCCTCTTTCCACAGTTCCTTTTTGCACAAATGCTTTCCTTATCTTCCCCTAGGCTCCATGAGGGTAAGCTTTCTTATCGTGGTATAGGCATTTTGGAATTAGTGTTAATCCCAGAATATATGCATAAACACTTGGGCTTAGTCCATGCACGAGAATGTTTTATACCCTCAGAAATAGAAAATGCCCATTCCTTAAAATCTATAGCCTTGAGCGCAGATAATATAGCCGACTGGGGAGAAACTTTTAGTCAACTTAGCAAAGCCCCAGCATTGAAAGCTATTGACCTAAGCAATAATCTTTTTGAACAGTTACCTTTAACAATCAGACAACTTAAAAGGGTCAATACGATAGGACTTTCCCACAACCCACAACTGGATATTCAACAAGCGTTTGAGCAACTGCAATTTATGGATAGCTTGAAACGCTTGTCCCTCAAGAGCAACCAGATGGAGGCTATCCCACAGAATTTAGTACAATTGCAAGCATTGGAACACCTCGACCTTTCTTATAATCCAGAGTTGGACTATGACCACCTTTTTAAAATACTGGCTAAGCTGCCCAACTTACGCAGTTTGAGTTTAGAAGCTAATCAAATAGATCAACTTCCCCAAAGTATTACAGAACTGAAACAATTGCGAAGTCTATACTTGAATGAAAACCCTCAATTGGATCTCAAACATTTATTTCAGCAGTTGGAGCAACTCCCCAATTTGGAAGAGCTACACATACAGGGGGTCAATGCTCAAAATTTGCCCAAGGAAATCGGCAATCTAAGTACCCTTAAAGTATTAGACCTCAACAATAATCAGCTCCAAGCCTTACCCTCTAGCTTTAGGCAACTCCAAGCCCTGGAACAACTGACCGCCTATTACAACGATTTCACAGCATTTCCAAAAGCATTGGAAGGCCTAAAACATCTCAAATTTTTGGGTATTACCAGTCACCAGGGCTTTAGTAAAACGGAGCTGATCGAAAGTCTTAAACAGTTAAACAAGCTTGAATATTTTTCTTTCCCAGAACAACTCCATGCTAGCGAAGTAGTGGAGCTTGCTCAACATTTACCAGAACTGCAACGCCTGAGGCTTGAGATTTGGGGCAAGCATGCAATCCCTTCGAGCATTCAAAAGTTAAAAAACTTGCAGGAAATAGATATCAAAATTTCTAGTGAAGAAGATCCTGAAATGCTTTTGGCTGGACTCAAAAATCACCCCTCTATTCAAGCACTGTGGTTGACGATGAACAGCAGTGTCCCCATCCCAGCAGTCATCACCGACCTTCCTCAGTTGGAAAATCTTAGGATTGATGGAACAAATGGAAAAGACTTGACCAAGCAACTCCCTGCAAATATCGGTCGGCTCAAAAACCTAAAGGTATTGGAGATCGAGCATGACTTTAAGCTCCAGAACCTTCCCAACAGTATAGGGCAGCTCAAGAACTTGGAGATCTTGGATTTATATGGCACAGAGCTACAGAGTTTGCCCCAAAGTATTGGCAAACTCCGCTCCTTGAGGGTTCTAAGGCTAGGTGGTTCAAAATTTCAAAGCCTTCCTAAAAGCATAGGACAAC
Source organism: uncultured Saprospiraceae bacterium (assembly GCA_964580485.1). Lineage (GTDB taxonomy): Bacteria > Bacteroidota > Bacteroidia > Chitinophagales > Saprospiraceae > Saprospira. The sequence goes on from CAZOLU010000390.1 coordinate 2,495, forward strand.
TCAAAAACTTAGAATATCTAGACCTTTCATTCAATACAAGTACTGAGGAGGAATCGCTTTCCATCCCTGCACAAATAGGGGGCTGTAGATCCCTCAAAATTCTGCTTATAGAGCATTCAAATCTTCAAAAGCTGCCCCAATTAGGAAAACTCCAAAAACTAGAAATCCTCTCTCTAAAAAATAATGATCTCGAGCAGCTTCCCGAAGATCTCGGTAAACTTTCAGCCCTCCAAATCTTAGAGTTATCTGGCAATCCCTTAAAAACCGCACCCAGCAGTTTAGGAGCACTTTTGCAGTTGCGATACTTGGGACTAAGCAGTTTTGCATTAAATAACATTCCTCCAGTAATTTTTGAACTTAACAATCTGAGAGGACTTGATCTAAAACTCAAGGCTCCAAATCTAGCCCAAAGTTTCAAGCTCAACTCAGGATTTCAGCAATTAAAAGCTTTGCGGGTCTTGCATATTATGATAGATGGCAAGGCCGACTGGCAAAGTTTGTCTAGGGAATTGGCTGAAATTCCCAAGTTGGAGATCCTTCAGGTCACTACTCCTTATATCATTCCAAAGGGTTTAGGAAATATTCGAAGTTTACGTCAGTTAGCTATTATAGACCCCTGGGGCGGAGGAAGCACTCAAAGTCCCGAGCCTTTTAGTACAGGTTTGGAAGATATTGCACAATTGAGCAATTTACAATCCTTGTATTGGAAGCAAAAACAGCTCCCCCTACTCCCCAAAGGGATAACCCAACTCAAACAATTGTATCATCTAGAGCTGATTGATTGTGAAAAACTTAATTTTCAGGATGCTATTAGTTCTATGGCCGGCATGGAAAAGCTCCAGAGTTTGACCATTAAATATAGTTATATAGAAAAACTACCTGCGGCTATTGGTCAGCTCAAAAAGCTAAAATCACTGCGTATTCAGAGCTCCAAGCTCCTTGAATTGCCCTCTGAAATTTCCCAGATGTCTGAACTAATAACATTAGATCTTGAGGATAACCTGATTCAGCAGTTACCTCCTCAGCTACAGGAATTTAAAAAGCTAAGGCGACTGGACCTCTCCAAAAATAGAATTAAAGGCTTACCGATGGGCTTGATGTATTTAGAAAGTTTAGAATACCTTGATATTCGCAACAATTTCATCCCTTATCAGATGGTAGATCATTTAATTGAGCATAAAACAGGGCGAGTGCTAGATGTTTGGCAATAAGAAAATGCTAATCTTAAACCTTGCATTTATCACTAAAAAGGTATACTTTGCAAGCAGAATAACTTTAAATTTAATTCAAACACAACTATGAAAAAAGACATTAACTGGTTGGTAGAAGAATTTACCTCAGTAGATCTCATCGCTGCCATTCAGAGCAGTGATATAAAATCCTCTGAAACTACCACCACGATCCAGGCTGGCAAACAAACCGTAAAGTATCGTTCGTCAAGCACTGAAAATGATAAAGAAGGTCGCCCCCTCAATACCAAACATTACAATGAAGAAGGGGGAGTAGAAGAAGAATATCGTTATAGTTATGATGGCAACTTGCAAAAAGTTGAGCTGTTTTTACAAGGAGTTGCCAATTGCTATTGGTTGAATGAATATAATGAAGACTGGCGTTTAATCCGCTCTGAATATGTGGATATTGAAGACGACACCCATGATATAGAAACCTTTGAATACGACGCACAGGAACGTTTGTTGCGAATCCGTGCAACTTCCTCTCCAAAAGACGTAGAAGAGGATGAACCTGACACTTACTTTATCTTCAAATGGGACGGGGATCGCTTAACGAGTAT
>CAZOLU010000391.1:0-2528 GCA_964580485.1 uncultured Saprospiraceae bacterium
ATCATGCCAGCTCGCTTTCAGGGCTACTCCATAAAAGCTATATTAAAAAACTTTCCGGACGCTGTACTAAACGAGCTTTAACTTATAAAAATAGAGGCTGTTCCGCAAGAAACAGCCTCTATTTTTATAAGACTAGTACCATGCTAATCCTTATACTCCACATTCGCTCCAGTAAGTTTCAGTGCTTGATTCAAAGCATCTTTCATAGTTCCTGTGGTAGTAATCTCATCTACCTGTATCCCCAATTCTACAATGGTTTGTGCTACGGCTCCTGAGATTCCGGAAACAATGCATAAGCAGCCCATCAATTTTGCAGCCTTGGTAATTTTAATCAAATGATTCGCCACGGCGGTGTCTACCACAGCAATTCCACTAATATCTAGGATAAAAACCTTGGATTGGGTGCTACTGATATTCTCCAAAATAGCTTCCATCAAATTTTGAGCACGTTTAGAGTCTATAATACCCACTAGGGGTAAAAATAAAATACCATCCCACAATTTTGTTACTGGAGTAGAGATAGAGTTGAGCATGTGCTGCTGCTCCATCAACTGCTTGATTGCTTCTTCCTGTGCAGTAGAGGTAAGTTCCAATTGCTGTTTTAGCTGCTGCTCTCTTCTCCTATTTTTAAGCAAAATAGCGATGTGTTCGGAAAGTTCACGCAATGCGTTTTTTTGGGAAGCCGTCAACGTTCTAGGTTGTTGATCAATAACACAAAAAGAACCCAAGGGTAGATCATTATCCCCTAAAATAGGTACGCCCGCGTAAAATACTACATTTGCATCGCCTGTCACTACGGGGTTGTCGGCAAAACGTTCATCCTTTCTAGAATCTTCCACCTCAAAAATATCATGCTCCTGATGAATGGCATGGGCACAAAAAGAATAATCACGTGGAGTTTCAGTAAAATCAACTCCATGAGCAGACTTAAACCATTGTCGATCTTTATCTACTAAGCTCACTAAAGATATGGGTGCATCACAAATAGATGCCGCTAATCGTGTCAGTATATCGTATTCTTCTTCGGGTAGTGTGTCTAAGATGTTGTAAGAATTCAGTTCTTCTAATCGTTCCTGCTCCAATCTGTGCATTTTTGGCTTTTCCATACACTTTTGTTTTATTTAGTGTCCATGACAAACATCAACAATGCTTGTATAATTTTGGTTTATTCAGCTCTATTGTCAAAGACCGTTTGGGGAAGAAAATCATGTTTAGAACGATATTCTCATTCAAAGGAATGGCAAGATATGAAAGTTTTACTACATTTGGTTATTATTTTTTTAAAACACAAAACTGATGATAAAGATCATTTTATTACTTGAGGCGCCTTATAGTATGGTAAGTTTGGAGTTGGAGGATGCGGTTCAGCCTAATGGATACACCTACTTCTCCTTATCTGATGCTTTTATGAATGAGGCAGGTAGTAATTCAGCCTTAGGCAAAAAAATTAGTAAAGGGAAGGATGAAGACAGCAGTATAGAATCGGAATATATTTATACCGAACTGCTGCGTCATTACCTAAAAAAAGCTCCAAAAAATGGGCCTAAAGGTTTTGTTTTAGATCCTGACTGTATCAACAATGTTCGGGAGTTGCAGCTCTTGATTGCGGTACTTCAAGAACTGGGGCATGAATCCTTTACCGTAGTGGATATTATGACTGAAAGAGAACTCTGTTTAGAGTATATCCCTGATTTTATAGATGAGGAAGAAGCGGAGGAAGAGATTGATGCTTATTTTGATGAGATTTACCCCCAAGCACTTGCTCTATTTCATCAGTTGGGTATTCGGGTAGAGCATTTGGATGAGGAGGATGATCCTAGAGAAAGCTACCAAGATTTTGTGGCATTGTTAAATGAATTTTAGCCCACATTCGTATAAAAACTATTACAACTATTTCATCTCCTTAAAAACATCTCAATTATGCAAATCAGATACTTTTGCTTAGTTTTTTAGCCGTTTTACTTCTAAGTCCTAGTACTTCATGGGCTCAAGAGAGTTATCAGCATGGGCTTGGACTTCGTTTAGGGAGTTCTTATGGCATTAGTTATAAGACCTTTTTGAAAAATAATTTAGCTTTTGAAGGGATTCTTAGTTCACGCTACTATGGGTATCGAGGGAACCCTGGGAATGGCTGGGGCAACAACAACTATCGTCATCGTTATTATCGCTCAGGCGGCACGATTACGGGTTTATTAGAATACCATATCCCCATTGAAAAGGTGCCAGAGCTTTCCTTTTTTGTAGGAGGAGGACTACACTTGGCTTTTTGGCAGGGGGATGATGATGATCCTTTTTATGATGATGAAGATCGCAGCTATGCTATTTTTGGGCTGGATGCTATTTTTGGTGTTGAATATGTCTTTAAAGATCTGCCTTTGGCACTAGCTTTTGACATCAAACCAAGTTTTCACTTTACCCCATACGATAACTTCTGGCCAGATGAGGTAGCCATTAGTGTACGCTTTCTGCTAGATCGAATCTAAAAAAACAAGGGGCTAGTATGTATTCAACAACTAGCCCCATTACTT
>CAZOLU010000391.1:2538-4273 GCA_964580485.1 uncultured Saprospiraceae bacterium
TTATCGCATCTTGTATTTGAATGGAGGCACTTTTGGATCATTAGACTTTAAAATCACATCTGTGCTGTTGGGGTTATAGATCCAATCATCATATTTAATAGGCACAATTTCACGACCACCAGGCCCTACAACTCCAGTTTTTCCTTTTTGCCGTACTAAAAACTTCTTATTGGGTAAGATAATCAGATCTTCGTATTTGGCATCTAAAATAACTCCTGCACGTAGTGAAACCACCCCCCATTTATCCTTTTTGGCCGCAAAAAACATATCTTGATCGTAACGATAGTCAAACTTGGTAAATTGAATTGGGATTAAGGTTCTACCCCGATCGTTGATGACGCCCCATTTTCCATTTTTTTCTACCATATAAGTACGTTCATCAATAAACAAGAAGCTATGGTACTGAGGCTCTATCAAAATCGTTTTATCTTCTTTGGTCAAACCGATCTTCTTTCCCTTCTTGATGGTAAACATTCGATAATTCAGAAAATACATGACTTCATTATACTCAAAGTCAAAATAAGGCTCTCCTTCAAAAAGATAATCCCGCTTATCGCCTAAAGCCACTTTGAGTTTGTAATTGTCTTCATCAATTCCAATTTCATCAAACTTGATATCCGCCATGATTTCCGTATTGCCTGAAGAGTCAATTTTAAACAAGCCATACTTTCCATTTTCTTTTACCTTTAAGGTTCGGAGATAGGAAAAAACGAAAGGTTTGAGCTCCTCATATTTTAGAGGAAGTAGCAACTCCCCTTTGTCATTGACTAAGCCCCATTTTCCATCCTTATATACTGTAAAAAACTCATTAAAATACTCTATCCGCTCATACTTATACTGATCGCTGATGTTGCAAGGGTCTTTATCTTGTACCCATTTAAAAACAGACCAAAGTGATCCTTTATCTCGTACTAGAGAACGTTCGGGGATTCGGTGTTCATAAATTTCCTCATAGCAAATTGGGGTAAATTCCTGACCTTCCTGATCTAAAATTCCCCATTTTCCATTCTTTTGTACTTTAAAATAATAGCCATCATACAGAATATCCGTATAAACTGGCTCTAACCAGGCAGTACCATCATCATTCAAAATCCCATAAAGGCTATCTTTCATTACAAAAATACGCCGAGGATTCATTTTAAACTCATAATCTAAGTTATCATAAACAGGCTTGACCCAATCGGAACGGTCAGCTTTCAGTAAGCCCCATTTGCCTGCTTTCACAATCTCATAATATTCTAATTCGATACCCGTACGATAGCGATAAACAATGGAGTCATAGTCGGGAGTTGTAATAATCTCCTTGCTATCCATATTATAAAAACCATAGCGCTGATCTGTACTATCATCGATGTAGTAAATATCATCCATAAGATATACCGTATCTGGGTAGATTTTGGGCTGCTTTTGGCCTTGTGCTTGCAGTATTTGCAAGCTGTATAAACATAAAAAAGTGCAAATGATAATTCGAGTCATTAGGTTCAGTAGATTTGCCAAATTAAAAAGTGATCCATAGGTTGCTTACATGCATTGATTCCCTTATAATTTAAAGGTTAGGGATCTGCATTATAATATCCCAATACCCAGCCAAGATACAAGCTTTGCTAGATTCTACCAATAAACGCTTGGAGAAAAACCACTATTGCCCAGTAGATGTTAGGAAAAACAAAAGATGAGTTTAGAGCATATTTAAATTTCTATCTACTTGTTAAATTCCAGTCTTTTGCCCTGATAT
>CAZOLU010000392.1:0-1524 GCA_964580485.1 uncultured Saprospiraceae bacterium
TTTGAAAAAGCAGCACCCTACACAGGATTAAGCGAAGGACTACTTGAGCAGATCAAGAGTTGTAATGCAATTTTTGCAATGAAATTTCCTGTTCGTGTTGGAGACAATGGAGAAGTAAAGGTCATCGAGGCCTATCGAGTACAGCACTCAAATCACCGAATGCCTACCAAAGGGGGGATTCGATATAGTACTGCGGTTAATCAGGACGAGGTGATGGCACTTGCGGCACTGATGACCTACAAATGTGCAGTGGTAGATGTACCTTATGGTGGTGCAAAGGGTGGGGTGAAAATCAACCCTAGAAATTATAGTGATGAAGAACTAGAGCGAATCACACGCCGATACGCTGCCGAGCTAGTGCGTAAAAACTTTATTGGCCCAGGTTTGGATGTTCCCGCTCCAGATTATGGTACAGGCCCTCGCGAAATGGCTTGGATCATGGATACTTATATGACCCTCAAGCATGGTGAGTTAGATGGTGCTGGCTGTGTAACGGGTAAACCCGTTGACCAAAACGGAGTGAATGGTCGTAGCGAAGCTACCGGGCGTGGGGTGTTTTACGCTATCCGTGAGGCAATGTCTTACGAAGAAGATATGAAAAAGTTGGGCCTAACTCCTGGTACTAAAGGTAAAACCATGGTAATTCAAGGACTAGGAAATGTAGGTTCTTTCACTGGTAAGATCGCTCAGGATGAAGGAGGAATGAAGATTATCGGAGTCGCTGAATACGAAGGCTCGATCTACAACCCCGATGGCATTGACATTCATGCCTTATTGGCATTTCGTGCAAAAACAGGGTCTATCATGGGCTTCCCAGGTTCACATTCTTTAGACGATCGTGGAAAAGCTCTGGAACTCGAATGTGATGTATTAGTGCCCGCAGCTTTAGAAAATCAAATTAATAGCCAAAATGCTCACAACATCAACGCTAAGATTATCGCAGAAGCTGCCAATGGTCCAGTAACACCTGAAGCAGAAGCTGTACTCCTAGAAAAAAATATCTTAATTATTCCTGATATGTATGCCAATGCAGGTGGGGTAACCGTATCTTATTTCGAGTGGTTGAAAAACATCTCACATACTCGCTTTGGGCATATGGAAAAACGCTTTACCTCTAATCGTTATACGCACTTGGTAGATATGATTTTGGAACTTACTGGTAAAGAGCTCAGTCCAGCTCAACGTGCCATGCTTACATCTGGTGCGGATGAGATTGACCTCGTGCGCTCTGGCTTGGAAGAAACCATGGTTACGGCCTACCAGAATATCCGCAAAACTTGGATCGAAAATCCAGAGATTAAGGATTTGCGTACGGCAGCCTTTACTTTCGCAATTAAGAAAATTGGAGCCGACTACCTGTCTTTGGGAATTTGGCCTTAATATTTGCATAATACTAGAATCAGAAAGGCATCAGGGCTTCTCCCTTGATGCCTTTTCGCATGAATAAGGTACTCTGTTCGTTGTCAAGTCATTGGCAGCGATAGCTGAATACTACCACCAAATTAAAATAGGTAGAAAAAGGCT
>CAZOLU010000392.1:1534-4247 GCA_964580485.1 uncultured Saprospiraceae bacterium
GTTGTAGTTTTATATTATATAAAAAAGTCTAGACTTGAAACTAAAGTGTGAGTTTTAGTTTTAAAGCAGTTTGCAGAATATTATTTTGTTAAATTATCATTAAGAACGGTGATAAATGAAAAAAAATACTATTTTTGTGTCAATGGCATCAAATATTTGTATCCTTAAATCCTGAAAATGTTAAGGATATTTTTATTTCATAGGTGTAACGCCTTGTTTGCTATTGAGTTATGTATTTTGAGTAAAATGGTTGAATAACCTCATTTATAACCAAATATTATATTAAGCTATGCCAACCCATAATCACAAGTTGGATAAGATTGACTTAAAGATTTTGAAGATTTTACAGCAGAATAGTAAAATCACAAATTTGGATCTTTCAAAGAAAATTGGATTATCTCCTGCACCTACTTTGGAGCGTGTGAAAAAACTAGAAAATGCAGGAATTATTGAAAGTTATCATGCTCAGGTAGCACCTGCTGCGATAGGGCTGAGTGTTAAAACTTTTGTTTTAGTCTCCTTGGCTTGGCAAAAGGAAAATGCACTAGAAAACTTCATTAGCAAACTCAATCAGATTGATGAAATCGTTGAGTGTTATATCATTACGGGAGAAGCCGACTTTTTGATGAAGTTGGTGTGTAAAGATATTCCTACTTATGAGAAGTTATTATTCAAGACCTTGTCTAAGATTGAGGAGATCGAGCGTTTAAAAACCTTGATGACTTTGTCTACGGTTAAAGATTCCAAGATCTTACCTTACGATTATGATCGGGAGCAAGACTAAGCATCTTCTAGATATTTTCTACTAAAAAACGCTGTTGGCTAGGAATGTCCAACAGCGTTTTTTAATGGCTATTCCAACACTACAAAACTCGTTCTTCTATTGCGTTGGTGTTCTTCCTCTGTACATTGATTGCATTTGCAACTAGCGGCAGGGCTGCTTTCTCCAAATCCTTTGGCCTTTAGACGATTGTCTGCAATACCATTTTGAATGAGATATTGCATCGTAGACTCTGCCCGTTTTTGAGAAAGGGTCTGGTTGTAAGCATCGCTACCTCGACAATCGGTGTGAGAGGTCATCATAATTTTGATACTAGGATTTTCCTGAAGCAATTTGACGAGTTGGTTTAATTCCAAAGCTGCATCTTCTCGAATATCCCATTTATTGTAGTCAAAATATACATTTTCCAATACAATCTCTTTCCCCGTTTGCACCGGACTGAGAATGATCTCCTTTTCTAGTACTTTTTCAGGTTCTTCTGCTGTCAATACTATACCTACCGTACTAATGGTATCTAAGCTGTTGAAGTAGCCCTGCTTTGAGGTTTGGAGATAGTAGGTTTCTCCTGTATCTAAAGTAGTGTAGAAACTACCATCCACATCAGAGCCCAAAGCCCAAACGGTATCTGCTGTACTAATTCGAATGGTGGCTCCCATCAGTTCTTTGGTACTACTGATTGGGCTATTGGGATCACCTGGATTTTCTAAAATATTTTCTTTAACCAGTCCGTCCAGTTTCAAGGCAACAACTAGCGGAGGCTCAATATCCGTAGTGTCTGGCTCTTCAGGTACAGGCGGTATTTTTTTCATAAAGCGGTAAATATCATCACTACCTTTACCATTCAAGCGATTAGAGGTGATATAGCCTACTTGAATAATCGAATCACTTTCGGGGAAGCTAGTGTAGGGGTCAATGACCAGCCCAAAATCATCTCCACCAGAGTTCATAGGAGCCTTGAGGTTTTCGGGATTCACCCAGCGATCTTTGAGCCGTACCGACTTATAAATATCCAAGCCCCCCATTCCAGGATGACCATTCGAAGAAAAATAAAGCGTATCTCCATCAAGATAAGGAAATACTTCATCCCCATTGGTATTGATGGCACTCCCCAAGTTGCGTGCCTCTGCCCAGCGTTCTTCGGCCTCTACCCATAAGCTAATATAAAGGTCATAGCCTCCAAAACCGTTTTTATTATTGGTAGCAAAGATGATCCAACGCCCTTGGGGATCTAAACAAGGGTGTAGATAGTTGACATTAGATACCCCTAGCCGTATAGGACGGGGCTTGGACCAGCTGTTCCCTGATTTTTCAGCCATTTTAATTCTGCAAAAATCAACCCCGTCTTTTTTATCAGAACCACATTCTGTGAAAAACACCTTAGTTTTATCCTTGTTGAATACTAGATTGCCTTGATGATAGCGAGGATCCCAGTTTTGCACTAGATAACGTTGAACACTGTCCTTTTCTTGGTCGTAGCGATAGAGATCGAAAAACTTCTTCCCCGTCCATTTGTACTTATCCTTGCCTTCACTTTCTTCCCGGTCAGAGGAGAAAATAATTTGATTTTCATCAACAATCGCCACCGAAAAATCGGTGGCAGGTCCATTGAAATCTAGGCTTTCTACCCGATAAAGATTTTCTTCGGCCTCCTTTAGCCACTGTTTCGCCTGCCGGCAAGCAATAATATTTTGTAAATAGCGATTGGCATCACCAGCATCTCGCCCTGCAGTACGGTAGGCTTGAATAGCCTCATCGTAGCGTTCGGCCTGTTGTAGCATTTGGGCTTGTTTCAGTGGCGCTTCGGCGCTGTATCGCTCCTGACTTGCCTTGGCATACCAGTCGGCAGCATCTCCATATTGGTGGGTGCGGCGATAAGACTCTGCGAGTTGATAGGCTTTTTTGCCTCGTTCATTTTGGTCTTTAGCTTTTTTA
>CAZOLU010000393.1:0-4245 GCA_964580485.1 uncultured Saprospiraceae bacterium
CCGTTTAGCATAATAATGGCAGACAACTCATGGTTAGATTTTAAATCATTGTGGTTTACAAAGAAGGTACTTTTCAATCCACCCTCCTTAGTTTCATAATGCGAAGCGATACCTTTGGGGTAACCATGCCCAGATGCAATCACTAAACTTTGTTCTTTGGGCGATAGGGCTTCCATATAGGTTTTAGCCGAAAGCGGATAGACATTATCATTTTTTAAATACTTGGAAGTAGATTGCTCAAAATTGATGTTGAGATGCTTTACTCGCCAGCCTTTATTCGCAAATACATTTCTTTCAGCATAATCAGCCATTACCCCAGCATCTGTTACTTCATCTAAAAATGCATTCGCCATCAAAGCAGTCTTTTTCCAATCCTTATTATCTTGCTCAAAGGCTTTGATATTCTGACAAATACGTTTTACAGTGGCAACATCATTAAAAGGTAAGCGTCCTAGCACGATATCATGCTTCCAATCCAGCTTATCATCATCAAACTCTCCCCATTTGCGATCTCCATCTAAGTCAAAATTTTGAGTATGCAAATCAGCGAAGTAAAAATCTGCTGCATAAGCACGATATTTTGCTCCATCATCGGCATAAAAAATGCGAGTAGGCAATTGATCAATATCCCCAACCAACATTACATAGTGTAATCGCTTGTAGGTTTTATGGAGCTGCATAAGGTAAGCTCTGATTTGTTCGGCTTGATCTCGTCCAGCCTGTTGTTGGTAAATTTCTTGTTGAGTAATGACCTTGGTAGTAAAACCTCTTTGATTTTTCCAATTGGCAAAATCTTCAAGACTTTGAGCCAGTTCTTTATTCGCTGCAATAATGAGATAATCTGCCATACATGCTAAATCAGCTCCCTTATATTGCATGAGTTGATTTTTGTCATTGAGTGCATAGAGCTCATCCCCCACCGCATAGATTGCTTTGGCAGCCCCACCAATTTTTGACCATTGGCCAGCCTGACCATTGTAACGATACACCCCTTGTCCATCAGAGGAGAGCCCATAGATATGATTTTCATCTCCAATAGCAAACATTTTACCTGCCCCACCAATTGTGGTCCACTGAAACGCCTGTCCATTGTATTCCAGGAGATCTCCTGTTTTAGGATCAACTGAAAGTAATTTATTGTTGGAAGCATAGAGGGCTTTCGATGCACTGCCGATTCTTTCCCAATCCCCTGCTTTGGAGTCATAGGCATAGATACCATTGCCTTGTGGAGAGATCCCATAAATTTTATTGTGGCTCCCAGCGACAAACTGCTTGGCAGTCGCCCCAATTTTTGACCACTCGAAAGCCTTCCCTTTGTAAAGATACAAATCCCCTGTGCTAGGGTTGGTCGCTAATAACTGATAATCCCCCCCTACTAAGCTTACCGCTTCATTTCCAATTTTTTCCCAGTCTCCTGCTTTGCCTTTATATCGGTATACAGACTTAGCATCAGTAGATAGGCCATAAAGCTGTCCTCCAGCCACTACAAACTGCTTTCCTGGCCCACCAATTTTGACCAGCTGTTGGTTTAACTTCAGCTCATGAATATTCCCTTGTTGATTATCAACAATATAAATCAGATTAAATTGATCGATAGGATTTTTTCCAAGGATAAGCTCAGCAACATTATCGGCTACCTTAACCCAATTTTGGGCAGAAGTAATTCCCCAAATTAACGATAGGGTAATTAAAATGAATAGTCTTTTCATGAGATTATTTTTAGTATTCATAATACCCTAAAATAATCTAAAACTACTTGTAATCTAATGACTGAGATCAGTTTAGCTCTTGATACCGGTCAATAAGCTGAGGGCAGTGTAACAAAAAATATTATATATACAACGTTTGCAATCCTCTGCTTAATTATGCGAAGGGCTTACACCCATTCGCATCCATCTGTCGCCCCTTCAGGGCTCTTATTCAAGCCCTGAAAGGGCTTTACCGCCTCGCACAGCATTATGTAATAACTTCCAGGACAGAGTATTGAGAGCCTATCGTCTCAAACGGCCAGAGTATTGCATTGCCTCCCCTTTGCCAAAAGCATAACTAAAATTGAGTGTCATAAAACGTCCTCTTTGATCAAAGGAATAGACCCGAAAATCATCTTGCAATAGATTATCCTCTCTAAACCGAGAAGCAAAAATATCGCGAACACTCAAACCCAAAACATAACGCCCTTTCCCTAGCTTTTTCCGAACCCCAAGATTAGCAAAAACATTAGCAGATCGAGTACCCTGCACTGTGGCGTAAGCAGATTGATATTCTGTTCTTACTTCAATGTCCCAATCCGCAGGCAATTTGAATTTGGTGGTCAGGTTAGCATTCCACTGAAAAGCATCAAAATCAAACACAACCCCTTCAAAAGTTCCCTCTCTTTGAAAGTAAAAGAGATTAGCATCCGAATTTAAAGACAACCATTTGGCAGGTTCATATTTCAGATAAAACTCAAGCCCCCCTGCCCTAGTCAAACCAATATTTAATGGTTTTGTAATCAGCACATTGTCATCAAAAATAGATACACGCTCAATCACATCCGTCGTATAGCGAAAATAGCCTCCAAAGGTAAGGGTCAGTTTATCCCAAATCATAATGGCACTCAGCTCGTAGGAGTCGGTATATTCTGGTAAGAGATTCGGATTGCCCTGACGGATTACAAAATTGTTTCGGATGTTAAAAAAGGGATTGAGATCCCATAACCGAGGTCGATAGATTCTTCTCGAGTAGCCCGCTTGCATGGAGAAGCGTTGAGAAAACTTATAAGAAGTATGCAGTGTTGGAAAAAAATTAGCAAATTGTTGAATATTTTCTTGGTTGGTATTGGCAAGAAAAGTGCGTAGGTCTGTATATTCCATTCTAAGCCCTAGCTTTAATCCCCATTTATCCCCTTCATAAGCTCCAGTACCATAAACACCAAGCACCCCTTGATCATAAGAAAACAGGTTGGTCAACCCAGAATCCACCTCCCAGAAACTTCCATTAAAGTCCTCTACCATAAAATCATTGCTCACATCCTGAAAAACGTACTGTGCACCAGTTTCAAGGGTAAACTTCTCTATGGGCAAGGTATAATCTAGGTTAAATGTATATTTAGCTTCTTGAAAAGAAGTAGACGTTTGCTGCTCCGCATCGGGGCGACTGCCCACTTGAGTCCGATCAAAGAACTTAGAGTTTAAATCCTTTCCAAAAAAGTTTCCTAGAGCACTAAAAATCAAGGTATGGTCTTCATCACTTTTAAAGGATTTCTTGTATTGCAATTCATACTGCCATTTGGGATTCCCAGCTCGTGTCTGCTCATCCCTAGACCAGAAGGTTTCCTCCCCCTGTGCATCAGTGAGTAGCAAATCAGTAAGCGAAGGTTGCCGTTCGGCCTCATAAGCAAAAGTACCACTGAGGGTGATGATATTGTATTTATTGATGTGATAATCTGCTCCTAGTAGAATATTTCCAAAAAATTCATTGCGATACTCGATCCCTTCGGTAGAGAGCGTAGTGCCATCTGTAAGATTTTCTGTAATATTTCTTCTGATTCTAGGTAAGGAACGATAGCCTATCCCCATCTGGCTAAAGAGGTTAAAACGCTCTGTTCTACGATTCAGGCTTAGCCCTGCCGAGTGGTTGTGTGGCCAGCCAGTGTTGAGCGAAAAAGAGCCGTTGCTCCCCTTACGATCTTCTTTTTTCAATACAATATTGATGATGCCCGCACTTCCCTCCGCTTCATATTTAGCCGATGGGTTGGTGATTACCTCTACCTTTTCGATCATATCGGCTGTGATGGAACCAAGAGCATTCCCTTCATCAGAGGCGATGACAGAAGGCTTGCCATTGATGAGAATTTGTACTCCAGCACTGCCTCGCAAGCTCACCTGCCCTTCGATGTTGACATCAACGGCGGGGACATTTTCTAGGACTTCGAGGGCGCTTGCGCCCGAGCTACTGAGATCTTGCCCTACATTAAACACACGCTTGTCTAGCCGAAACTCTACTGTCGATTTTTCAGCCTGAACAATCACCTCCTCTATATCTGAGTTTTGGGGTTGAAGTAAAATTCCCCCCAACTCTACGACCTGTTGTTTGATCTCGTAATCTACGATTCGGAGGGGCTCATAGCCCATAAACTTGATGACAATGGCAAAATCTTTCCGATCTGTTTTTAGGCTAAAGTAGCCATCGATATCTGTTGTAGTACCAGTAATAATAGCTTCAGATGTAGAATCCATCAGCATCACAGTGGCAAACTCAATAGCC
>CAZOLU010000394.1:0-4234 GCA_964580485.1 uncultured Saprospiraceae bacterium
TCTCCGAAGGAGTCGAAGAAGGCTAGGGGCCAAGAAAACAGGCTAAATAGTTACAAATTGTTTTTAAACAACTTCTATCTGATCCTTATTCAACATTGCAGCTATGGACGAAAAAGAAAGTAAAATACTAGAAGATTATGTAGTGAAAATGCTCGAGGTACAACAGCAGCAATTTGAAAAGCCTTTGTCTTTAGAGGAACTCAAAGAGATTGCCGAGTCGGTGGGCATGTCGGAAAGTGAATGGCAACTCTCTCAAGAGCTGATGCAGGAGCATTTGGAAATAGGGCAGGGGCATCTAAAAAATGGCAACTGGCAGGATGCTATCAAGGAATTAGAGCAGGCAGTTGCCATCAACCCCTTTCATGAGGAGGGGCTTTATGGCCTAGCCAAATCACATTATGAGCTGTTTAAAAAAGATGGGAAAGTAGAGCATCAGAAGGCAGCCGAAGGCTATGCCGATCGAGCACTAAAAAATAAAGACAATCACTACGACTCCGCCACAATTGCTCTGCTGAATAGTATACGCTATGCCGAAGAAGCACATCAAAAAAAGCGCAAAATACGCTATATCCGATTAGCTGCAGTTGCTGGGATTTTGGGTGTCATTGTTTTGCTCACCTTCTATACGGCATCTTCTACGATGCGCGGGCGTGGGGAAGCTGTAGATCAACAGTGGGCACAGGTAGAGAATGTCTATCAACGTCGAGCAGACCTTATCCCCAAAGTCGTAAATATCGTGAAAGCCGCAGCAAAATATGATCAGGCTAAATTAGATAAGTTGACGGAGCTGCAAAAGCAAATCAATGCTTCGGATAAGGAGGCGTACATGGAACAACAAGATCAATTAGGGAAAATGCTTGGAGATGTTTTAGTTGACCTTCAAGGCAATTCTGATCTTTTTAGAGACCTACAAGTACAGATTGAGGGGGCTGAAAATCGCATTAGTGTGGAACGCCGCAAGTATAATGAGGCAGTGAGTAAGTACAATAATGCAGCCAATGGTTTTCCGATGAATCTTTTTGGATTTAAGAAAAGAGCATACTTTAAGTCCGATGCTGTGAATAAGAATCCTGAGGTGAAGTTAGATTAGTCAGCATTCATGCAATGTCCATAGATCAAAATTTCTTCAGCAATCCACTAACAATGAGGTATTGCGCCGAAATATAGGTAATCATGATGGCAAAGCTCGCAAAGGGGAAATCCTGCCAAATGAATTTGTTGATACCAATCATAAGGTCAGAAGCCAGAAATAAACTTGCTCCAATCAATACCGACCAATAATTGCTAGAGGCTACTGATCCATAGCGATTCATAGCAACAACTGCCATAGTGCTAAGTGCAGCTGCATATACAAAAACTGCAATCAGCATCACGGAGTCTTCAAGCAATTGGGGAACAGACAATAGGTAGAAGCTTAAACCAATAAGTAGGTAGGGTAGGGCTAAGTAAGGGCGTCGCTTTAATAAGGAAGGTTTAGCGCGATTTTTAGCGAAGATGATGATGTATAGGATTTGCATAACCAGAAAGCTTCCCAACCCCAACAAAAATAGCAGCCCATCTCTTCCAATCATTAGAAATACATCTCCACCCCAAGCAAAAAGCAATGCGACCAGTAGTAGAAAATGACGATGATAATCAGACCGATCAACTGAAAAAAGTAAGTAAATTGCCAAAAGTGGCATCAGTAGGGGTTTAAAGATATAATCTAGCTGTTGAGCCAGAGGTGGGTCTAGCAAGCGGCCAATTAGACAACCTATAGCAACTAAGAGGTATAACCCTAGCACAATTTTAGGAGCAGCTTGGTTGTTCGTGTCTTTCATAATGCTAAATCTTTAGAAGGTCTTCGGGCTGATCAATGCCCTGACTTTCATAATTGGTTTCTAAAACTTTAATAGGGTAACCATATTCTAGCCAACGCAATTGCTCTAAAGATTCGCTCAACTCCGATGCTGCTGGAGGCAGCTTCACCAACTCTTGCAATACCTGAGCATCAAAGCCATAGAGTCCAATATGCTTGTAATAAGCCGTTTGGCTCAGCGAACGTTCCTTTTGGCGAGTATAGGGAATCGGGTAGCGACTAAAGTAAAGAGCCAAGCTAGTATGTATCGACCAAACGGCCTTAACCACATTGTGGTTGTCGAGTTCTTCCTCTTTTTCGATACGTTTGACTAGAGTTGTGATTTTACCTTTTTCTAGACCTTGGCAAAGTTGCTGAATCTGCTCAGGAGCGATAAAAGGCTCATCACCTTGAATGTTCACCACAAAGTCAAATGCTAGACCTTCTGATTGCAGGAGTTGTGCCGCCTCTCCGAGGCGGTCTGTACCACTCAGATGTTGCCGGCTAGTCATGATCGCTTGGCCTCCTCGACTTTCTACGGCATCGTAAATGCGTTGGTCGTCGGTAGCAACGAGGAGTTGCTGCAAGCCCGCTTTGCGGGCCTGCTCATATACCCGCCAAACCATAGGCTGCCCTTTGATATTAACCAAAGGCTTGCCTGGAAAGCGACTCGAGGCATAACGAGCAGGGATAAGACCTAGTATTTTCATTAAATTTAGCTGTATTTTGATAGAAAAAGGCGTTAAATTATACTATACTCCCTAAATCGACTCCTTTTAATCCAAATCTATTCAGGATTTTCATTATATTTATAAATTCGGAAAGAATCACGCCTAAGCTACAAAAAATCATGCTCATTTTGTATCCCTCCACATTTATTGATATAATAATGAGGTAAATTTTTATGTCATGAATAACGATCAGCTTGTTTCAAAAGGAAACAAAACAAAAAAAATGCTCAAAGAGCGAATGCTCTGGCTCTTTGTAGCTGTATTAGGTGTGATTATTATGCCTTTTATGGTAGTTTATCAGCTTATCACTTTACTCAGACAGTATTATCCTAAAGTCAGAGCTAGCTTTGAGCCCATAGGGCTAGTTTTGATGGCAGCATTGAGTTATATCCCAGAATTTATTTATAGACTACAAAAAAAGAAGCCCATATCTTCTAAGCATTAACAAAAGGAGTTGTGTGCTATAAAAAAATAGAGTCGTCCTCATTTAAGGCACAACTCTATTAACCTTTGCTGTTGAAAATTATATAACCGTACACAAATTGAGGTTCAATGAGTTTTACTGTATCCTTTAGGCTTCGAAAATATGTACGGTTTTATATTAAAAATTATCAGTTTTCAACGCAAGTGCATTTCATTTACGTTAAAAAGTGTTAGCACATGTTCATGCCTGTTTTTTTTGTAATTCTCTGCACCCGTGGGTGAAAGCGGAGCAATCATTCTTTGGGTCAGTGGATCCCAAAGTTCCCAGTCTCCTTTAATATTTTGTTTTACCTCATAATTGATCGATCGTCCCAAGAGTATATCCGCCTCGAGTGCTTTATGATCTTGTAGGTAAGCAACCCCCTCAGCACTTAGATCAATAATTTTAAACCACTTGTCATCAAATGGTGTCTTTCCCATAACGGTATAATATAGAATATTTTTTTTATGGTACTTAGGCACAAACTTTAGCGCTACATCTACTAGCTGCTCTTTTGAGCGGTCAAAGGGAAGCTTAGGCCCATCTACTACTTTGGATTGGGATCTTCCATCATCCCTATCATAGAAATATTCTTCATAGATATGAAAGTCGAAATATACCCAAATATCTTCTTTAACATGAATCCATGTAACCGCTTGGGCGTAGAAACCAATGAGGGAGAATATGCCGATCAGTAGTATCCTAGTCCTCATAATTTTCAAGATATTGAATTTTATTTAGATCTTCTGGCAGTTCATAAGCTGAGCTAACTTCGGCTATTGGAATCCAAGATCCATTAAATTGAGCATAAAGTATCTGTCTGCCATCAATTGTTCTGATTTCTGCATCCTCGGCAGGAGTGCCACCACTGGGGGCAGTAGCTACATTTCTACATAAGTCTTGCATGTTAGTATGAAAATCTCTTGCACAGTTTTTCCCTTCATGATATACCCATCCCTTCCCATCAAAATTAGTAACACAATTGGCATTTAGAGCAGTGAGTCCAAACATATTGAGGAGCAATACAAACCATAGTTTTTTCATATTGATAAAAATTTAATTATTGAAAAAATGTATAGAATGTCTTAAAGATAAGATAAGATAAGATAAGGTATTGTGCAAGGGTTTTTTCTGATCTTCTTCTTAAATCAATACTTCGGTGAATTTCTCAAAATTATGAAAAAAGGGTAAAAGGTTTTAAGT
>CAZOLU010000395.1:0-4233 GCA_964580485.1 uncultured Saprospiraceae bacterium
TGTCATCAATGGTTGCAAATTAATAGTTTTTGCTTGGTAGCAAACAAGTCCGAATTTTGCTCTGTAATAAAAATGAGGTCACCGATCTCAATCCCAAACTTAACCGCATCTACCCAAGGTGCGGTTTTTTTATTTTGTATAAAAGGTTTAGTTAGGGTTTAAATTTTGAGTTGAACGAAACAAATGAGATTTTATTTCGTAAAAATGCCTAAAACCTTGAAATATGCAAATTATCTGTACTTTACTCCTCTCCGCTTTGGCCATAGCTCCCCTTATTGGGCAAGCGTCTGAGGTTTTTCAACTTCAGTATGAAGGAGAAACCGCCTACGCCACACAGCAAGTTGATGCTCGTTATTTGGGTGAGTATATTCAAAATAAAGGCCTGACGAGTCAGCACTTTTTGATTAAAATTTCATCAAAAGAGAGCTATCTCTTGACGAAGAATGCCGAAGCTAGTGCTTGGGATTTAGAAAGTCGGCAAGAATTACGCTGGGGAATTCTTTGTAATGAAGAAGGTGAACCTTTGGTTTACAAACTCCAGGAGTTTGCCGATGGAAAAATGCAACAGTATCCCGCTATGGTGTTTGTATACAAAAACAGCACTGCAACGGGCTATGATAGCAAAATGCTCAGCCTTAGAAATGGTAGTTTATATTTGGATGAAGCTCCAAAGGTAGAGGCGATTGCTGCACAGTAATTACTCTACTTTCCAAACTTTTAAGGGTTCCATTTGGTACTTGCCTCCATTCAAGGAGCTTAGAATAAGGAAATCCCCAGGGGCTAATTCCGCAAATTTATCCCAACGTAATGAGGAGGGCTGCTTTTTGTCCCAATTGACCAACACAAACTGCTTGCGATAGCCTTGTTGATTGACATGATATAAAAAGTAGTTGTATTTTTTTAGATGTTGGGGTACTAGACTTTGCAGCATTATATCAAAATCATTTCCTTTTTTATAGTTGGTTACGGAAATTTTGAGTTCGTTGAGCTTTTCTTCCAGCTGATTTGCAGTTTGAATGCTCGGTAAATGATGGTAAGGTAGCTTTTCTTCTGGCCAAAGCTGTCGCCCTTGAAGATCAAAATAGTAGCTGCTGCCCGCATCAATATGGAAGCTGTTGCCAAACTTAAAACGTACTTCCAACAAGTCGGATTCCCCCTTCTGACGAATGTCGCAATACTCTGCTTCCAAATTATAATGCAATACCTTTTGCCCCTGTTGGTTGTAAATTTCGAGCAACTCCATGTTTTGAAGCTGTTGCTGCTGGTTGAAGCCAAGTGCTTGGTGTTGGACATAAATCAAGCCCTGCTCATTAGGCTTAACATCAGGGTTTTGCCCATTATGGTAGGAGTAGGGGGTCTTATAATAAAAGCTGTCTTCTTTGATCAGGCCTAAGCCATCTACACTCCAAAGTCCTTGCCCATAATACCTCAGCCTCAAACTGTTGTTATTTTGCTGCACTTCAAAAGGAATACTCCAAGTTTCTGCTGTTTTAAAATTGATGAAGTGAAGGCTGTCTGGATCTTGTACAACTACACAGTTGGGGTCTACCTTATTAGATGCGGTTAAAACGCTCCAAAACTGCTGTACTTTTGCACTTAGCACTTCCTGCCCTGTACTATCGTATAAGCTTTTTTGCTGACCAGCTAGTTTTGCCCAAAAATACTGGGCATTGAGAGGCTCTAACCTTTCGGCTGCAATGGGGGGTAAAAACTTGTTTTGGAAGATGGCTTGATGGCGACCATCTAGGGTTTTGGTGAAAATCCAGTTATGTTGCCGATTATAGGAAGAATTACGCGTGTAGATGAGTGGTAGATCTTCTATCAACTGCTGTTTTTCAAAAATTAGTAAACTATATTTATCCCTTCTTGGAATCTTCCCAATTTGTGCGTAGGCTGTAGCCTGCCTATTAAATATCCTACCAGGGTAGACTTGTTTGGAAACGGGTTCTAAATCCCAATTGAAAAATTGCAGCTGTATAGAGTCGGCTTTTATCGTAGGCCAAAATCTATGACTATATTTTAAAGTATCGGCCTGCTTCTGCCAAGATTGGAGTTGTGCTTTAGGGTTTATAATCATTGGAAAACTATCAACCCCATTTTTGAAATACTCCTCGATCAATGCGTAAAAATCAAAAAGATCTGGATGGTATTGGTCTAAGTAGGCTAGGTTGTTGCGTCCATTTTCAAGATTATGAACCACATCAAGGTATCGATCATTTCTAAACAGATGGTAAAGCAAAACATGGTCATATTTGGGGTGAGCTTCTAGCAAATTTCCGGCACTATCTATCTTAGATAATTGGAGTTTTTGATCTAAATAATAGGAATGATCTGATAGGCTGTGTAAAATACAGTATTCTTCCAAAGGACGAACCTTATAGATCGTTGCTGGGATCATTTTGAGTGGGGTTAGGGTTTCGTCTAATAAAAAACTAGCCTCATTTTCATGAGTTGTTATAAAGTAGTATTGCCCATTCCACTCAAAAGATTCTTCAATTCTGCCTTTGATCTCCCCAATAGGAAGGATTTCCCAGTTTTGTTTTTTTAGCAATACATGCTCATTGACTATAAAACAATTGGAACCTCTAGGAATGATGGTTTGTAGCTTCAGGGGTAGTACCCATTCTCCACGTTCGTTAATCAGACCAGACTCACCTCTTTTGTCGATTTTGTGAAGGTACTGGCTGTTGGCAAGCAGTTCCAAGTTGAGTAGGGGAAGATCTACCGTCTGTTGATTATTGCTACTACAAGCAAGTATCAAAGCACATAAGAGTAGTAGGAAGCTAATGTTAATCAGTTTTTTCATTTTCTACTTTAAAGATAAACAAATCGTAGTCGGCAGAGCGGTCTTCATTATTCAAGTGATCCACAACCAAATAATCTCCAGGTTTCAAAGCGGCAAAATCTAAGGCGGCCAAGCCCCTCTTTAGAAAATCATCTTTACCTAAATCAACATAGTCTGAACGATAGCCATTTTCATTAATATGGTACACTATAAAGCCCCAATTTTCCAAGCTATCTAATTTTAGGTTATTTAATAGTGTTTTAATGCCATTCCACTCATAGGGAATTAGCTCTAATCCTTCTTGAGCAATAAGCTTTTGAAAATCCTTGCTATTTTCGATAAACACCTGAGGCTTCACCACAGTGTCTTTGGGCCAAATCAATTGTCCCTTTTGATTAAAAAAATAGGGATCCCAAGAGTGCTGCCCCAGATTGCCATAGATCAAGGCAGAGGGACTATTGATCTTCTCAAATTTAAGTTCCTCAAAAATATGTGGAAAGAGCTTCTTTTCTTTGCGATGTAGGAGCCTATGGTGTCGAGGGGTCAAAAGGGTGAAATGCTTAGGTTTCTTTTGGTAAAAGATCTGTTTGAGCACCAAGCGTTCCTCTTGAATGTTGAGCCATTCTGGACCTAAAGCTTGTATATGTATGGAAGGATTCTCCTCCTGATAAGCTCGATCCATTCGATAGAGTAGGGTAGCTCCATCGAAAACTCCAAAATCATCGATCGCCCATATACCATTGCCCCAATAACTAATCGAATAATAATCGCTTTTGTTAGAGGGCTTAGCCACTGTCCAAGATTGCTTTGTGCTAAATTGGTAGAGCATAAGGCTATCTGCCAACTCTACAACCATCAGATCCTCAGCAGGCATCCAGCTATCCTCAAAATCAACCGATCTGCAATTGGCATAGTTGGCTGTGGTATAAACTGCTTGTCCCAAGCTATCATAGACCCTGGTTTGATATTTGCCGTTAAGGGAAGAACTGATGCTAAAGTACTGAGAGTTGATGGCTTCGGCGAGCTTACCTCTTTGTTGGGGGAGAAACCGACCTTTAAAGATGGGCTGAATCTTACCTGATTTTTTGAAAAGACTCCAATTGGGATGTTTGGCGTAATAGCGTTCGTCAATATTTAGAATGATGCTATCCGAATCCTGATAGGAAAAGTAACTGTATTCCCCCGTTTTGGGATCTTTGCCAAATTGACCATAAGCATCCATAGACCCATTGAAGTGTGTCCCATTGTAAATCCGATCAGAGTGGGGTTGGAAATCCCAAGTATAATACTGAAATTTTAAAGAATCTCGAATAATCTGCGCTCGGAAATCCTCATCTTGCTCCATCAAAGGAGTCCAGCGTTCCAACTCCTCTACACTGTTGATCAACATGGGGAAGCTATCCAAGCCATATTCTAAACTATTCGTTAAAAGGAAATGAAACTTTCTC
>CAZOLU010000396.1:0-4232 GCA_964580485.1 uncultured Saprospiraceae bacterium
CATTAACATATTTATACTAAAATCAAAATTTTTGGCCTGCGAAAGGTCAGTTATATAAATATTGAATTTCAGGGCAGCTCAAAACACCTTTGTAGTTTTCATATTTCCCAAGAAGCATAATGCTTTCAGTATGAATAATAATCTAGTTTTTGACGAGGTTATGTAGGGGAAATAATCATCAACACTCAAGTAGATAGAAACTTAAACATGCTCTAAACCCCAAAAAGGAAAAGGCTCAAATGCCTGCCTAATCTGAAAAATTCCTACATAATTATTGTAGTAAATTTTTGATAAGAGGGGGGCTGTTGTAGAGGGGATTTGCGTTTGTTGTTAAATAGAAAAGACCAAAACAATGAAAAAAATTTTATACTTACTTGTAGCCACTGCATTTATTATCTCCTGTAAAAGTGGAGTGCAAAATAAGGGACAAAAAAAACTTAGCAGGACTGAAATCCTCAACATGCAGAATAATCTTCAGCAATTAGCAATTCTGATGGAGGGGCATTTTAGCAATGAAGAACAACACAAAGCAGATCCAGAGAATTATTATCACATTATTATGAAAATCTGTCGTATTTGGGATGATCGAGATGATGGTATCTGGTTTTATGTAGAGCAGGGGTTGGCAACTTTAGTAGAAAACCCCTATCGACAAAGGGTTTATCGCCTTATTCGTGGTGAAAGGGATACGCTGATTAGTGAGGTCTATACCTTACCTGAACCCAAAGATTATGTAGGGAGCTGTGCAAACGAAAAGTTGCTTTCTAATCTTAGTCCAAAAGATATTGAACTTAGAGAAGGCTGTGCTGTCATTATGACAAGAAAAGGGAAGGGCTTCTTCCAGGGAGGAACAAAAGACGGAACTTGTGCATCAAACCTTAGGGGGGCTACAACTGTTAGTTCTGAAATAGAGTTAAGTTATGATCTTTTCAAAACTTGGGACAGAGGCTTTGACGATAATGGAAATCATATTTGGGGTGCTGAGCATGGCTCCTATGAATTTAAACGAATCTTAGAGGACTAATGTTAGTTCAGTTTATTCTCTGTTTCTTCTAAATTTACCAACTTTTTAAAAGAATTCATGAGAATTAATCAGTAATCTAACTTCTATATTAAGGGGTATTTTTTTACCTTTACAATAATCACTAATAGCAACGTGCTATTTTATATCAAATTCAAAACGCTTAAATAAGCATACAAAAATGAGCTATTCATTCATTTCAAATGCACATCCTGGATATATTGATGGGATGTACAAGCAATATCAACAAGATCCTGAGGCTGTAGCAGAAGGATGGAAACAATTTTTTGCAGGTTTTGACTTTGCGGTAGGGCAGGGGGCTGTCGAAGCTGGTTCTGTTGAAGCTAGTATGTCTAGTACCCAACTTCAAAAAGAGTTTGCTGTATTAGGCCTTATACATGGATATCGACAACGAGGACATCTACTTTCTACTACCAACCCTGTACGGAGTCGCCGTTTTCGCTTTCCTAATGTAGATCTGCAAAATTATGGCTTAACCGAAGCAGACCTCAGCCTAAACTTTGCTGCTGGGGCAGAAATTGGGATGCCTAATGCAACATTAGATGAAATCCGCAATCGCTTAATTGAGTTGTATTGTGGCAATATCGGGTTTGAATATTCACATATTGAGCATCGAGATAAGCGGATGTGGTTGCGTGATCGAATTGAGCAACTGCAACCTCAGAAAAGTTATAATCTGTCGTTTGGGCAGAAAAAGCGCATCTTGGAAAAACTCAATGGTGCGGTAGGTTTCGAAAATTTCTTGGCTAAAAAATATGTAGCCCAAAAACGCTTTGGTTTAGAAGGGGGCGAAACTACGATTCCTGCGCTAGATGCAATTATCTCTAAAGGAGCTGAATTGGGAGTAGAAGAAGTGGTCATCGGAATGGCGCATCGTGGTCGCCTAAATGTTTTGGCCAATATTATGGGAAAAACCTACGACCATATCTTTCATGAGTTTCAAGATGTAGTGCCCGATCAAATTTTTGGGGATGGCGATGTGAAGTATCACTTGGGCTATTCCTCTGTAATGGAAACACCCTCTGGAAAACTGGTACACCTTAAATTAGTTCCCAACCCCTCACATCTTGAGGCGGTAGATCCCGTAGTAGAAGGCTATGCCCGAGCTAAGGCAGATGTATTATACAATAGTAATTTTGATCATATCCTCCCTATCCTTATTCATGGTGATGCAGCCGTGGCTGGTCAGGGTATTGTTTATGAAGTAGTACAAATGAGCCAGCTAGAAGGCTATTATACTGGCGGAACTATCCATTTTGTTATCAACAACCAAATTGGATTTACTACCGATTTTGAAGATGCTCGCTCTTCTACTTATTGTACTGGTGTAGCTAGTTTGGTTCAAGCACCTGTTTTCCATGTCAATGGAGATGATCCCGAGGCGGTTATTGCTGTGGCGAACTTGGCTGCTGAATATCGT
The DNA here is from genome assembly GCA_964580485.1 of uncultured Saprospiraceae bacterium. Classification (GTDB taxonomy): domain Bacteria; phylum Bacteroidota; class Bacteroidia; order Chitinophagales; family Saprospiraceae; genus Saprospira. Next base: position 2,463 of record CAZOLU010000396.1, read on the forward strand.
CAAGAGTTTAATACGGACGTGTTTATTGATATGGTCTGTTATCGTAAACATGGTCACAATGAAGGGGATGATCCCAAATTTACACAACCCAAATTGTATGAGTTTATTAAAGACCACCCTGACCCAAGGTCTATTTATGTAGAAAAGCTGATTAAGGACGGGCAAATCGAAGCAGAACTCGCTCAAAAATTGGATAAAGAATTTGATCAGTTCTTGCAAGAACGATTCTCCAAGGTAGAGCAAAAAGAGGTAGAGTATGAAATGCAAGAACCCGATAAAGCCTGGTCTCAACTCAAAGCTCATACTTCTGCAGAGGATTATGATGTTTCACCTAATACAGCTGTTTCGATGGAGTTGGTGAAGCAGATTTTAAATAAGCTACAAGAGATTCCCTTAGATTTCAATATGCTGAAAAAATTTAAGCGTATTTTAAAACGAACCCAATCTCATATTGATGCAGGAATTTGCGATTGGGCTATGGCAGAGCACTTGGCTTATGGTTCATTGTTAATCGAAGGGCATCATGTGCGAATGAGTGGCCAGGATGTAAAAAGAGGTACCTTCTCGCATCGAAATGTAATTTTGTATGATACTGAAACCAATGCACAGTACAACCGTTTGAACCATCTTGCGGAAGATCAAGCAGAGTTTCAGATCTATAATTCGCTACTATCCGAGTTTGGGGTGCTAGGGTTTGAATATGGCTACTCTTTGGCGACTCCGGATAGTTTGGTGGTATGGGAGGCTCAGTTTGGTGATTTTGTCAATGGAGCGCAAACTATGATCGACCAGTTTATCAGTTCTTCTGAAACCAAATGGGGACGAATGAGTGGCCTTGTAATGTTGCTACCACATGGTTACGAGGGGCAGGGGCCTGAACACTCTAGTGCAAGACTTGAACGCTTTTTGCAGTCTTGTGCCGAATACAATATGACGGTGGCCAATGTTACCACTCCAGCCAACTTTTTCCACCTTATGCGTCGTCAACTTGCCCGACCATTCCGCAAGCCATTGATTGTGATGAGCCCTAAAAGCTTATTGCGCCATCCTCAGTGTGTATCTTCTTTTGAAGATTTTGCTCAAGGGGGCTTCCAAGAAACTTTAGATGATCCCAAGGTGCCTAGCGCAACAGAAGCGGCTAAGGTGAAAAAGGTATTGTGTTGTAGTGGAAAAATCTACTATGAGCTGATAGAGAAAAAAGAAGCAGAGGGAAGAGATGATATCGCTATTGTACGTTTAGAACAACTCTATCCCTTCCCTAAAAAGCAGGTGAATGCTATCCTCAACAAATATAGCCATGCTAAGTTTTGCTGGGTACAAGAGGAGCCTTCTAATATGGGTGCTTGGCAGTATATTTTAGCGTTTTATAGAAAGTATGACTTAGAACTGATTTCCCGAAAATCTAGTGCTTCTCCTGCCACAGGATACAAAAAAATTCACAAGCAAGAAACAGAGGATATTCTCAATCGGGCATTTGCCCCCGTAGAGGAACTTGTTGAACTTGATAAAAAGTAGAAAATCAACGGCCTCTTTATTTAATATAAGGAGGTTGTTTTTTAATGAAGCACTTGAAACAAAGTGTTTAAGCTGCTTCATCCCTGTAGTCTAAGCTTTGTTAAGGATCAAAGGGGAAAATTATTTTAACAAAGGTGTTTTATTCTTAGAGCATGTTTAAATTTTTAGGTACTTATAGTCAGGAGTTTAAGTTCCTAATCTTATGGTAAAAGCAGTTAAATTCCTTGGATTTTGTACTGAGATAAGGCTCTTTTG
>CAZOLU010000397.1:0-1518 GCA_964580485.1 uncultured Saprospiraceae bacterium
AATTACAGGTCAATCCATCATCCTCATCAAGATAGAGAAAGTATCGATCTCCCTTACCATTTTCAATCTGAAATTCATAGGAGAAAGAATTGGAGCCCCAATCATATTCAAATTCTTCTACCACTTCCCAAGTTTGAAAATCAAAATCTACGTACCAACCACGTCTTAGGTCGTTGATTCTAATTCGAGTAGGGTCATAATGCCGCTTATCTTTTTTCTTTTTCTTTCTAAAAAATCCAAACATAGTTGATCGTTAGTGGGTTATAGACAATTTGAATAGGTCAGGGTATATTGTATTTTATAATGACTAAGGAATATAGCCATTCATACAACTAAAATAAAGGAATTAAAGTTCTAATCGAAAGGATTAAATGATTTTTTGTGCAGAATGTAACCTAAACGGATGTTTTAACTCCAGTACCCTACCAAATAGGCTACCAATATTCCCATATAATTCGCTAGCCCTAAACCTAAAAGTGAAAGGGCAATTCCTGCGGTCAAGAGCGATTTGTTTTTAATAGCTGCACAAACCTGTGCTACAAATGGGGGCCCTAAAACAGTAGCTGTACTACTAATAATGAAGCTTTCCCGATCAGTTCTACTAATGACGGCAAGGCCTAAATGAATTACAAGAATCGCTAGAAAACTAAAAAGGTTGAACAGCAAATAGTCAGCACCTTGAGCAAGCAACTGCCCAAAATCAGCCATATAGCCAGCTCCTAAGCCAAAAATAAGGAGTAGATATTGAGCAAAGGCATAAACGCCCTTGAGTGATCGTATGGCCGAAGAAAAAGAAAGTGCAATTCCAACAGTCGTGAGGGTCAGCAATAAAAGTGTTTGGTTCAATTCTCCTTTGATGTCTGGGATCAACAACGCTGGTGCTAGGGATACCAATACTGCACCAATCGCCAAAACCGTAGCAATAAACAAGGGTTGCAAACAAGACCAAGTCCATCTGAGATCAAAAAAGCTATAGTCTTTAGCAGAGCTGTCGGTAGAGGGACTATCCTCAATATCCCGATTGCCCTGAAAAGGGGGTAAAAACCACCCAAAAACTAGTTTTCCAAAAGAGAGCAAAAAGAAAAAATAAAGCCCAGAACAAAGCGTATCCGTAGCATTTAAAATAATAAAAAGTTGATCATCTGCATTCAGTGCTTTGGAAACGGCTACCATATTAGGAGTACCCCCAGTATAAACCCCAGTGAGCATGCCTGCCGCAGTAGGTAGTTCTTCCAAAGTACTACCCCGATACCAATAGGCCACGCCCAAGACCCCAATAGCTGCTGCGGCCACCCCCGCGAAAAAAATACCAAGTAATTTGCCCGTATATTTTAGCCAATCGCTAATGTTGTTGAGCATCAAGAGCATGGGCATTGCCAACAATACACTAGCAAAAGCAGCAATCTCTGCTGTTTCTCCAGTGACCCCTGCCAGCTCTTGCCCCAACTCCTCCGAAGTCCAACTATACAACCACAGGCCCTTACTATTACCCAATAATATGCCTATCCCATAGCAGAT
>CAZOLU010000397.1:1528-4226 GCA_964580485.1 uncultured Saprospiraceae bacterium
AGCAGATCACAATGTCGCTGAGTACTCGATCGATTTTAAAGCGATGACTCAATCGGATAAGATAAGCTGGAAGAATAAAGATAAGAGCCAATTGCAAGAGGACGACACTAGCTAGCATAAAACAGTGACTTAGACTTGCTTGGAACTTGGACTAAACATACGGTTGACAAAGGCCGTGAGTAGCATATTGCGTTGTTCTGCATTAAGCTTATTCAATAGGTTGTTAATCAAAACCATATTGTCGGGTAGACCATTACTGCTTTCTATGCCCAACAGGGCTTCTACATTGTCTAGCATATCGGGGGTAAATTGTTCTAATAAAAGTCCGATCATGCTGGAGTCCAAGCCCATTAGCATTTCATCATTGGGCGATTTGTCTTGCTTGAGCTCTTGAAGACTATCCTTAATCACCTCAATTAGTGCTGGAATATGTGGAGCATTAAAATGAGAAATTGTGACATGAATGGCCTCTGGAGAAGTTGGAGAAGCTAGTTGTACCTGCAAGTACCAGCCTTTTTGATTGACGGCTTCGGCTAATTCAAAAATAGAAATACCCTCATCTACGGATTTGAATGCCACGAGGCTCATTTCGGGCTGACCTAAAACTTCTAGCTCTGGAATGGCTGCAATAGCTTTAATCAATTGATCAGTAGCATTTTGGCAATCCTGCACGGCATTTTTGTAGCCTTCCTTCCCATAGTGTATAAACATAGCCCAGGCAGCAGCCATAGGGCCACCTGTTTTGCTGGAAAGTACCGTAGGGTTGACAATGGTGTAGCCTGGCCAATTGGAACAGGTGTAGATTTGGTGTTGGCGCAGTTCTTTATTTTTGTAAATGATCGTGGAGCAGCCTTTAGGTACATAGCCAAACTTGTGAAGATCGCAAGAGATGGAGGTTACCCCATCAACACTAAGGTCAAAGTTGGGAATATCATAGCCAAGCATTTTGGCAAAAGGTAAATACATGCCCCCTACACAACTGTCTACATGGCAAAGGATTTGATGTTGTTTTGCAATAGCTGCAATTTCTTCAATAGGGTCAATGACTCCATGGGCATAAGAGGGGGCTGAGCCGACCATCAAAATGGTATTAGCTGTAATGGCTTGTTCCATCGCCTTGGCATCTACCCGAAAAGTCTGTGGATCAACTTCCACGCTAACTACTTTGACATTGAGGTAGTGTCCTGCTTTATGAAAACAAGGATGTGCGGTGCTGGGAATAATAATTTCAGGCTCCGTGATTTCTGGACGATGCACCCGGGCATAATCTCTTGCTGTTTTAACTGCTAGTATTACACTTTCTGTACCTCCAGAAGTGCAGTTGCCTGTAGCTTCCGAACCCCCTCCCAAAAGTGCTGCAACCATTCCTGTTACTTGCTTTTCCAAGTGCAATAAGGATGGGAAAGAACTAGGATCTAAACCATTTTCTGTAAAGTATTTGATATAAGCAGCCTCTGCCAATTCCTTAGCTTCGGGGTCTGTGGCATAAACATAAGCCATTACCTTTCCCGTTTTCCAAGGGAGATCTTCGGCTTTCATTTGTTCTAAGGCTTCTAAAACAGCTTGTGCTTGGAGTCCTTTTTCAGGAAATTTAGTAGATTGCATAACTTTGATGGGTCTAAAATGCTCAGAAATGAAAATTAAGAACTTCAAAGTTAAATATTTGTTCAAAGAATCCAAAGAATCTGCCTTGACTTATCTAAAATTGAACTAGATTGTAATAGTTCATTCTTCTTGGATATTTTTCTAAAGGCTTAAATCCATTCATTATTATTTGCATTTTCATAATTTTAGGGTTTCCTTTGTAGTTGAACTTGTTAGCTTAACTTCTAATGGGTTGAACTTTTACAAGAAACTGAACATGAACCCAAAAGTGCTCTATCAATGAGAGTATCAAAGTAAATGCAGTGCTTGATGTTTAGCTAAGATATTGCTGGAGTAGACATGATTAAATACACATTAAATATTTACAGGGATGAGTAATTCTGCTAGAAAACGCAAAAAAACAAAGGAGCAGTCTAAGTCTAAGGCTGTTTTTGGTGGCCTTCGTCGAGTTGAATTGGTGGGAATAGGTGTAATTGCCCTTGCAGGGTTGATGTATATGCTGACCAAATGTGGAGGAAACAATGAATTGCCTCCTCCTGAAGAAATTGTAGAAGAAGTGAAGGATCCCATCAAAAATAAGCGGAAGGTCGAAAACCCAGAATCTGTACAACGTAGCGAAATGATCCGTCGAACCTTGTATGTGGTCATTGATAGTTCTAAAATGCGTACAGGACCCTATCTAGACAGTACCGTAGTGCGTTTTGTTCGTTTGAATGAAGAGGTTTTGGATATGGGAGAGGTGTCTCCTTTTGAACAGACCATACGTATTGCACAAGAGGAAGTCACTACCGAGCGTTGGTTGAAAGTTAAGGACAAATATGGAAAAGAGGGCTGGATTTACGGGGCCTGTGTACGCCCCTACAAAAAGCTGATCCAAGTGCAGGAAGAGGGGGAAGCTGAAAATGAAGAATAAAAACCTAGACATCCTTTTTCAAACTTTTTTAGTTACTTTTGCCCTGCAATGCAGAAGTACTTCAGCTAATTTTGAAACTAGAGCATGTTTGAATTTTTAGGTACTTATAGTCCGTAGCTTAAGTCCCTAATCTTATGGTAAAAGCAGTTAAATTCCTTGGATTTTGTGCTGAGATAAGGC
>CAZOLU010000398.1:0-4218 GCA_964580485.1 uncultured Saprospiraceae bacterium
AAATAGGGATACGCTTTCCATTAAGTGGATGAATCGCATAAGCCCCAATAAAAGCTCCACTTACCGACTTGGCATCAGACATACGATCTCGCTCAGATCGGCCTTTGGCATAATTTACATAAGCTTCTACCTCCTCTCTCTGCTCCTCAGTAGTGAGCGTAGCTACTAACTCATGCTCTGGAGCTAAAACCATAAATGTCACTCCAAAAATGGTATCAGGCCGAGTAGTGAAGACCTCGATTTGAAGCTTTTCTTGATCTGCTACCTCAAAGAAAAGCTGTGCGCCTTCCGAACGGCCAATCCAGTTGCGCTGCTGTGTTTTCAAAGCTTCTGAAAAATCAACCGTTTCAAGCCCATCGAGCAAACGCTGTGCATAAGCAGTAATACGCAAGGCCCACTGTAGCATGGGTTTTTGGATGACGGGAAAGCCCCCTCGTTCTGAAAGGCCATCTTTAACCTCATCGTTGGCAAGTACCGTACCCAATTGCTCGCACCAGTTGACATAGGCTATTTTTCGATAAGCTAGGCGATAATTCATCAATACCTCATCCTTCTCCTTATCAGAATAATTCTTCCAATCTTCTGCCGAAAAATCTTCTTCCTGACTGTGATGAGCATTTACCGCAGCAGTTCCCCCCTGCTCAAACTTGGCAATTAACTGCTGAACAGGCATAGCCTTATCTGCACCCTTATCATAATAATGTTCAAAAAGCCATAGAAAAATCTGCTGAGTCCATTTGTAATAACTAGGATCAGAAGTATTGACCTCTCGACTCCAATCATAACTAAAGCCAAGTTTATCCAGTTGCTCTCGATAACGTTGAACATTTTGCGCTGTAGAATCTGCAGGATGTACACCAGTTTGGATAGCATACTGCTCAGCAGGCAAACCAAAGGAATCGTAGCCCATAGGATGCAAAACATTAAAGCCACATAGACGCTTGTAGCGAGCGAAAATATCACTAGCAATATATCCTAAAGGATGACCAACATGCAGTCCTGCCCCAGAAGGATATGGAAACATATCCAGTACATAATATTTGGGGCGTTCGGAATCATTTTCAACCTTATAAACCTTTTGTTCAACCCAATATTGCTGCCATTTTTGCTCGATGTCCTGGGGTTTATAACTCATAAATCTATTTATTTTTTGTAAAAATTTGCTTTATACGGAATCTTATTTTGGGTGTATGAATGCCTATCAAATCTTGAAAACAAGTCCTTTAAAAATTAGAGTCTGAATCTTCTAAGATAAGCTGCTTTAAGAATTTACTTACATAATCTTTATTGAGCCACCAAATTAGAGAAAGTTTCGATATTTATCAATTAATCGTTTGTGAAGATTTTATTTTTTGTGTATAAATTCAGAAAAAAAAGCCCTTTTATTAGCTTTAAAACCAATCAGCTCTAATTATATCCTTTAAAAATCAAACATCTGATTTAAAACGCTGTTATGTACAACAACAGCCCAAGAGAGTTAAACAACCTCTTAGGGCTCAACTAAAATTCCTATTACCAGAACATCATCTTTCATCAACCAGAACATCAGCATCCAAGCAAGTACTAATTCTATATCAAGATGTTGAAAATTGCCTTTTCGCCCATATATCGCTACGAGTTGCCAGAGGGGCATCGCTTTCCCATGATTAAGTACGATTTACTCCCCGAACAACTGCTTTATGAGGGAAGTATTCGAGAGGATAATTTTTTTTATCCTGACCCTATTGAGGAAGGCTGGATCTTGCGGACGCATACAGAGGACTACTGGGCACAACTCAAACGCCTAGAATTGCCTGCTCGACAAATCCGTCGCATTGGATTTCCCATGACCGACCAGCTGATTCAACGATCCAGAGTCATTGCACAGGGCACTATCGACTGCTGTTTGTATGCCTTAAAGTATGGGGTTTCGCTCAATGTAGCAGGCGGCACACATCATGCTTATGCCGATCATGGAGAAGGCTTTTGCTTGCTCAACGACTTTGCTATTGCTGCCAATTACCTCCTAGATCAAGGAGTTGTACAACAAATTTTGGTGGTAGACTTGGATGTGCATCAAGGCAATGGAACAGCCAAACTCTTTGAACATGAGCCAAGGGTATTTACCTTCTCTATGCATGGTGCAGCCAACTATCCTTTGCATAAAGAAAAGTCGGACTTAGATATTGGTCTACCAGACCTGATAGATGACCAACCTTACTTAAAAATTTTAAAAGATCATCTGCCCCAACTTATCGAAATGGTAGAACCTGATATCGTTTTTTATCTTTCAGGGGTTGATGTGTTGAGAACAGACAAGCTTGGTCGCCTAGGCTTGAGCTTGCAAGGCTGTAAAGAAAGAGATCGCTATGTTTTTGAAACCTGCAAAGCTTATGGACTCTCCGTGGCCGTAAGCATGGGTGGGGGCTATTCTCCTCAAATTCGACATATTATTGATGCACATGCCAACACCTATCGTATGGCTATAGAAGTATTTTTTTAAATTTCAAGAGGCAATGCTACCTTTTGTTTTTTGATGATTAAGGTGGGAGATTCACAAAATTTATACTATCTTTCAATGCATAGTACAGCTTCCAAATCATTGAAAGTTCCAAGCGCTCTAATATGAACTATGATAAACAAATAGAAATTTTACTACAATCTGGTCAGCTCAAAAATGTAGAACTAGCTTTTGAGATGGCGGGTTGGACGGGGAGTAAGAGCTTTGCAGCTTGGCAACAATTGACCGATTGGCTGCTGTCTTATGGTTTATTAGAAACCGAAGAGCTCAAGATGCAAATTTTTGAATTGGTACGCTGGAAAGCACTGCGCTTGGAACAACGCAAAATTGCTTTTTTACCCGAAGAAATAGGTCTATTATCACATTTAGAGGCCTTGTATCTGGGGAACAACCGACTTTCCACACTGCCTTTCTCTTTTGATCAACTTAGGCAACTGCGTCAACTCAAATTAAACAACAATTACTTTCGCCAGTTCCCTAAAACTATTCTACAACTACATCGTTTAGAACAGTTACAGTTAAATCATAATCAGATTCAAAGCTTGCCTCAGTGCTCTAAGCTAGGACAGTTGAAAGTTTTGTATTTAGATCACAATCAAATTCACCAACTTGGAGATCAACTCCAGCAATTTCAGCAACTTCAAGTATTGAGTTTATCGCATAATCAATTAACTCAATTGCCCGAAAGCATCAGTAAGCTAAAAGCATTAGAAGAGCTACATTTAGGTCACAATCGCTTACAAGCCCTTCCTCCTACCTTAAAACAATTGACAAATTTACAAATACTAGAACTCAGTGATCCAAATTTGGGCGAGCAAGCTAAAGAGATGCTACCACATTGTATCATCACCCTTGCTTAGGTATCTGTTTAGTGTAATTCTTGACCTTTTAGAAGTCTTTCCCTGTGGATGCTTCCTACGCTAAAAACCTACTGCTTAAGCTTAGTTCATGGACAATTCCTGCAGATAAATGGCTAATTGCTCAAAACGCTCTTTCAACAAGTCATGAGCATACAACAAATCTAAAGCATCTCTATGTTTTTGTAAGAGTTGAGGGAGATCAGGCCGATTCAAGATCTTAGCTACTACAATACCTCTCAAACAAGCATAGTTCCAATTAGACACTAAGCCCAATTGATCCTCCCGATTGTAGTTGAACAATTGGTACAAGGCCGAAAGCTCTTGATACTCTTTCCAAAAAGGAATCGCTAGTTCTCTGTAAGCAGCTTCTAAGCTTGCCAACACTACTTTTGTTTCGCTAGGGCTTGTCAGGGTATAACGCTCAAAACGTTTCCCCTTGAGCCGACCAATAGAAGCAATGAGGGTATGACTTTCAGGCTGAAAGCCCTTAATGCCATTGGTAAAGGGATAGGCCATATTTTCTATGACATCCACTCTCAGTCCAAAATGCCCCTCCACTATAAGTGCATCAGGATAATCGGAGAAAGAAATCGGCATATTGATGAAACCAAAATCTGTAATTTTGCGGAATTGACTTAAAGCCTCTATCCACACAAAAGCTTCTGGCTTTAAAATTTGCTCTAGGCCTTTAATAATCTGCTTTTTAATTTCTGTTGTATGTTCCATAAGAACAAAACAACTTCAGATCGCTTTAGTTGACAATTTTGCTTCAAGAGCATGTTTAAATTCATAAAAAGCCCTAACTTTGTTTGTACTTAGTAAGCCGCCATATCAGGGCAAAAGACTAGAATTTAACAA
>CAZOLU010000399.1:0-4217 GCA_964580485.1 uncultured Saprospiraceae bacterium
AAACCTAGTGAAGAGCCTATACATCGACCCTTCACTAGGTATGCTGTTTTTATGGTTCTGCTTATTGCTTTAATCGGTCAATCGCCTGCTCAACTACTTCGGGGGAGATGGTGCCTAGAAAACTTTGTAGTCTAAAGGCATTTTCATAGTCGGTGCGGGCAATGTCATTTTTTCCAAGCCGCTCAGCGGCTATTCCTTTATAATAATAGGCATCCGCAAATTGAGGAGCAAACTTGGTACTATTGTCAAAATGCTGAAAAGCTTTTTTGTAGTACTCTTGAGCCTCCTCGCCCTGCCCCCTTTTATCTGCTTGGTCGCCCATCTCCAAAAACATCAACGCCAAATTGTAATTAAAATCAGGGTTTTGGGGCTGACGCAAAATGGCAACTTCATACTCCTTTTCGGCCTGCTCAAATTCCCCTTTAAGGTGAAAGTACTGCGCCTTGGCGAGCAATGCCGTTTCATTCATCGAGTCAATCCTCAGTGCATTATCTAGGTATTTGATGTTTAGCCGATCTTCCCGATCCTGAGTAAGTAGTGCCAACTGCAAATAAGCATCGATATGGTCGGCATCTTGCTCTACCACCGTCTGAAAGCGATCCAAGGCCTTGAGGGTGTCGCCCATCTCCTTCAGTATTTGCCCTTGTATGAATAACCCTTCGGGGTGATTGGGGAATACCTTCATCATTTTGTCAACAGTAATTAACCCATCTTGATATTGTTGCAAGACATACTGCATTTCCCCAAGCATCAAATAAATTGGCAGTTGTTTGGGGAATTTAGCAATGGCATTTTCTGCGGTTTTGATAGCCGATAGCGAGTGGTTGTTGTCAAAATAAGCATTACTCAATAATCTATAGTAATCTATTTGACTAGAATCCAACTGCAATGCCTTCTCTGCATCCAACTCTGCTTCTTGAAACATCTCCTTCTCCGTAAAAACCTGACTTCTAGCAGCATATAGTGCAGCATTATTTGGGTTTTTTGCAATTTCCTGAGATAGCTTATCTATTTCTGGAATCCCATAGGTCTTGAGTTCTTGACCATCCGACTTATTCCCACAGCTTATTAGATTCAATAAAATACCAATAAAACAGATAATTTTAATACAATACGATAGAATGGATATATTTTTGTGCATCATAAGATAAGATTTTAGGATAATTGACCATGCAATAATCTTTAACTATTCGAATGGCTAAATGTTCTACATTGGAAAGTTTTGGAAAGTTTGAGCGTCCTTAAAAATTGAAAACTTCAAAGATTGTTCCTGACTTCCATGCAAAAATACATTATTTTAGGAGAGTTCTGCGACTTTCAAATAGTATTCACCTCCAATTCGTAATTTTACAATTTTATGTATCAGCTTATGCGACAGTTTCCGCTTATGCTCATTTTACAAACTTGCTGCATCTTGTTGTTGGGGCATCAGCTTAGTCATGCACAAGAGTTAAGCATCTCTGAAAAAATAGATCTTGATCGCAGTACTCGAGTAGAGTTGTTAGCTTATATAGATAATACTATTCTGTTGTATCAAGAAGGTCGCAGTCAGCATTATATCCAAGGCTTTAACCCAGATTTAAAAGAGCTTTGGAAAAGGGAAATTACTTTTCCCAAACGCAATATTGCTATTCTAGAGGTACTTCCCTCAACAAAAGGAGTTGATATTTTCTATAGCCTGAATGAAAAAGGGCGTACTACAATTCGATTAAAAGAATTAGATGCTCAAGCAACCGAACTCAATGATCAGGAGTTAGCGATATTCCATACGCATATTCCTATTATGAATTGGAAACTACTGTACTCAACTGACAGAACTAAAGTACTGATCTATCATATTCGCCCTGAGGGTAAACTCGATGCTTGTGTGTACGATCGTCAAAACCAAGAGCTGTTGTGGATGAAAGAAAAAAGTTTTGAAGATATTAACTATTTGAGCGAGTTTCAGCAACTTCTAATCAACAATAAGGCGCAAGTTTTTATGGTCTTAGAGCAAAATAATAGCCGAAGAAAACGCCAGAAGCACCGTTTTGTTGTACATGAGGTGGATGAAACAGGAGTCGCTACTACTCATCGTGCCGAGTTTCCCAACTATCTGAGTTATGATGTAGTCTTTGAATATGATGATTTGAATCAACAGCTGATCGCTGCAGGGCTTTATGCAGAGAAAGATTTTCACGCTAGTGGCTTGTTTTACCTACGCTTTGTTCGGCCAGATAGTAGTTTGGTACAGCAAACGGCCTTTTCTCCTACTTTTGTTCGAAGTATGACTGGCAAAAAACGCAAAAAGCTCAATGGGGTGGATAACCTAAAAATCAAAGATTTAATCTTGCGCAGAGATGGGGGGGTGATCTGTATCGCAGAACAAAGCTTTGAGCATCAATACCAGATGATGAGTACGTTTTATAATGATAATGGATCTAGTACACAAGTAGATTATTTATACGAAAATATATTAGTTGCCTCCCTTCATCCTAATGGAAAACTTCACTGGAAAGAGGTCTTGTACAAAAGCCAAAGCTCTGAGAATGATAATGCCCAGTATTCTTCTTATTTTTTGATGAAGACGGCTAGTAATTTTCGCTTGCTGTATAATGATGATATTCAGTGGAACACCAATATTTTTGAATATGTAGTAGATGGCCTAGGACAAACTACGCGCAATCGTATTTTTGTTAAGGAAAAGCTAAGTCTAATGCCTGAATTTAGAGCGGCACTACAGATCGCCGCCAATACTATGATTGCTACCAATATTCGAGCGAATAAACTACAACTTTTGAAAATTACCTATTAGATATACTCTTCGCAAGCTTTTGCCATTGATGCGGTTAATCTCCAAGGAGAATCTAGGAAAGTAGCTAAGCTATTTAAAAATAATGGTAACTATTTAGCCCCATGATCGCCGAACCCTATGCCAAAGGTCCCAAGGAGAAAGGGAACGTTAAATCGGGCTGCTAGGATCCTTTCGCTTTGCTCAGCTCCTCGTCTAGGACGAGAAGCAAAGAATCCTGCAGCCTAAAATTTTCGGATCCTTTCCCGAAGGGCTCAGACTTCTTTTTTGCAAAAAAGAAGATTGAGAGGATCGAAAATTGCCAGCAACCCAGCCCTAGTCTTTCTCCGAAGGAGTCGAAGAAGGCTAGGGACTAAGAAAACAGGCTAAATAGTTAAAAATAATGTATCTTCGCCTTGCTTTTTGCATACTCCTCAAAACTTGTAGCGATGCGATTATTCTTTCTTATAGTTTGTAGCGTATGGGTAGGAAGCCCATCCCTTTGGGCACAGGCTCAACTAGAGGTCAATCTAGTAGATGCCAAAACACTAGAAGCAATTGCCAATCACCCTTTAGAGTTGAGCAATAAAGCAATTGCCTACGAATTGGCAACAAGGACGAATGCGCAAGGAAAACTAAAACTGAATGCCCTCTCCACAGCAGGAACCTATCAGGTGTTCGTTCCCGAATCAGAGACTTATGCAGCTATGTTTTCAGATCAAGTCGTTTTGAATTCTAATCAAAAGGCTACCATTACCATATTGCTATCTCCAAAAATATCCTTAGAAATCGATGAGTTGATCGTCAAGGCCAATGCTATTACTAAAATCAATACCACAAATGCAACTGTAGCTGGTGCATTAGATCGAAAGGAGATAGAGGCGCTACCTATCGAAGGGCGTGATATTACTCGAGTTTTATACCGCTTGCCAGGGGTGGTACAAGCTACGGGTTTTTTCCCCGAAGCACCGAATGTGAGTATCAATGGAGCTAATGGCTTGTATGCCAACTATATGATTGATGGCTTTGAAAACAATGAAAATTTTCTAGGGGGACAACGCTTTGCTATGCCCGTAGGCTTTACACAAAATGTCAATGTGTTGCTCAATAATTATTCTACCGAATTTGGCCTGACGGGAAATGGAATCATCAACCTTACCTCTCGGTCTGGGAGCAACGATTGGTCGGCGGAAGCCTTTTATGTGCTGCGGCCCGGTACTCGAAAAATTCTAGGTGTTCAATTTGATGCAGCTTCTGATTTAGCACAGCGGGACCTTTCTGGAAATCAGGTGCTCAATGGTTTTCAACGACATCAGGCAGGTTTTGGAGTTGGTGGTCCATTGGTAAAAGATAAGACCTTTTTTTATGTTAATTACAAACATACGACCGACCCAGGTTAAAATCACGAGAACTGGGTTTCAGCAAAAGTTGTGTATCTTGTGCAGAT
>CAZOLU010000400.1:0-4215 GCA_964580485.1 uncultured Saprospiraceae bacterium
CCATATTTTTCCAAATTTCGCCAATATTCATCTTCATCCCAATGGTAGCTACCAAAATATAAATAAATACAGAACCCCAATTGCTTGCTCCAACACCCTCCAACTTGCGAGCTGGTGTAAAAGAGAGGATCAACCCATAGGTAGTAGCAAATACAATAAGCCAGAAAAAGCCAGACATCAGAGAACTTAACCCAAGATTGTTAAGGCTTTTCTCAAAAGTTTGCATAAAAGGTACGACCAAGTCAGATCCAAAATGTGAAAAGGCGACTCCCATAAAAGCTACTGATCCAATAAAAAACATGGTAGTTGTGGTGGGCATCTGTGCTACTTTGTTGCGGTAGTCACTCACTCGGTTTTTGAGGTCGCTAATTGCAGAGGAGTCTGCTTTCAACCATTTATCAATCTTATCAGAGATACCGACCCCATAGAGCAAAAAGCCCATCCAGATATTAGCGACAATAACATCCACCACAATCATAGATGCAAAGATATTATCACTCACATCAAAGACCTCTTTCATAGCGGCTTGGTTTGCTCCACCTCCAATCCAGCTACCAGCTACCGTAGATAGCCCTCTCCAAAGCTCATCAGGTGTTAATCCAATAAGGCCAGGCGCTAGGTAGGTTGTGATAAAGAGTGCGACAGGCCCTCCCAGCATAATACCTATGGTAGCTGCAAAAAACATGATAATAGCTTTGGGCCCCAAACGTAAAATTCCTTTGAGGTCAATACTCAAACAAAGTAAGATTAAACTTGCAGGGAGTAGATAACGAGAAGCTACATGGTATAAGTTGGAATGGCGAGTAGCACCCGAAAAAGCATCTTTTTTTAGTCCTTGCTCTCCCAGCCATTCTACAATGCCATCATAAGACATTCCCTTGAGTTGAGCAGCTTGATAGGCTATATTCTTTTGTTGGAGCAGTTCAAAAAGCTCTTTTTCTACAAAATAATGAGGAGAAATCAAGCCTAGTGGATAATGCAGTAGGGCAGGTAGGAAATAACAGAGTAGCAATGCAGGTACAAAGGTGTAAAAGCGTTTCCATCCCTTAGTTTCAAGATGAGAAGTATAAAATACAAAGCCCAAGACTAACATCAGCAATCCAAAAACAACGGCTTCATTGGTAAATATCGGTTCCATATATTTGATTTAAAGCTAGAATCTGTGAAGTATATCGATAAAAATACTGATTTGTCTATAAATACAAAGGATCTTTCGTTTTTTTTAGCAGTTTGTGCTTTTTGGAAATCCTATAAATCTTCTGTATTTTGGGATTCTCCTCCTCATACTAATTTTTTGTATAAAAACCATGAATATGAAAATCGCATTACAACTTCTTTTCCCAATTTTTCTTTTTACGCAGTTGGGCTTTGCCCAGGAAGACTCCATTGTAGTTACGCCAGAGTATCTTTCTTTGACAGCACCTACGGTGGTTGAGCAATTTGATGATAGCCGGAAAAGTCCTTATATCCTATATTTTCCGATGAAGTATGGTAGATTTGTCTTTACTGCTGAGGATCGGAAAGTACTGGATAATATCAGCGATACTATTGTAGAGCGTATAGACTTGGTCTACACCATTTTTACTCGAGATAAGAACTACGATCAGATCAAGTTGAATAAAAGCCGTTATGAGATGTTGCAATATTTTTTCCCTGCGGCCTTTAAGTCCAATTTGATTGAGTGGCGGCTAGTAGCGCAGGAAGGAGCTACTGATTATGAAACGGCCAAGGATTATTTTCATGGTTTTGCGATCTACCTCAAACCTCATCGAGTGACTACGGCAGAGGGGGAAGTGATTTCAACCGTAGATGATGAGCGGGTAGATGATCCTACTACCAAGATTTTGGAAACCTCAGACGAAATTGAACGGGTGAAAAGAAGCCTGGACCTGGTTTTTGGAACACCTACGACCAAAGTAGTTAAGGAAACAGTGGTAGAATGGGAGACTAAAAAGGTATGGACGGGCTATTATTTGCATCACAACCCCAAAAAACGGGGGAAGGGCAAGAAGTTTAAGAAAAAAGGTCGGCGAGAGCGGCCCAAAGAGTATTACAACAAAAAAGTAAAGGTAGAAAAAGTGATTGAAAAAACGGTGGAAGTACCCAGCGAGTCGGTAGCTTCGGCCGAGGAAACACTAGCCAAAATCACGAACGATACCGTAGTGTATAAGGTGTTTAGAGAGAATTTTGAAAAATGGGGGGATTATGTTATTGTACAGGATGTAACGGGGAGTATGTATCCTTATCTCACTCAAACATTGGTATACCTTAGAATGCACATGAAGAGTAGCGAAACTGAGAAATTTGCTTTTTTTAATGATGGAGATGATAAACCTGATGGCCTGATTGGCCGAGGCGGAGGGGTATATTATGTCAGTGCTGATAATGCGGCTAAGATCGAGCAGGTGGCCTATGCTTGTATGGCCGGGGGAAAGGGAGGGAAAGCTCCAGAAAATGATATTGAGGCGATTTTGTACGCCATGAAGCGTTTCCCCAATTGCAAAGGTGCAGTACTCATTGCAGATAATTATTCTAGAGTACGGGACATTATTTTGCTCAAAAGATTGGTAGAAATTGGCAAGCCCATCGATGTGGTGATTTGCGAATCAGGAAAGCAGGGAGAGGTCAATTTAGACTACCTCTATTTGGCAAGAAAGACGGGAGGAACTATCCATACTCTTGATGAGAGTTATGATGATTTGGCGAATAAAGAAGATGGTAGCTTTTTCAAGGTGGGTTCCCAAACTTTCAAGTTGGAGGGGGAGACCATTCGCCTGATGCGAGAGTGATCGTTGAGGGGCTGCTTTGGATGTGTTTAGTGTGACCCC
Source organism: uncultured Saprospiraceae bacterium (assembly GCA_964580485.1). GTDB lineage: Bacteria > Bacteroidota > Bacteroidia > Chitinophagales > Saprospiraceae > Saprospira. The sequence goes on from CAZOLU010000400.1 coordinate 2,829, forward strand.
ATTTTTGTTCTATGGAATGAATTCCATAGCTGCGTAGGTGATATTTACAAAGGTTTCCCCGAAGGGATGCCTATGGCAAAACCCTTGCAAATGATTATTTTCGCAGCCTAGGGAAACCCTAGAAAATAGGGGAAATAAATACACACTAAACACATCCAAAGCAGCCCTTCAATCATTTTTAGAGCATGTTTAAATTTCTATCTACTTGTTAAATTCCAGCCTTTTGTCCTGATATGGCGGCTTTTTTCGTTCAGGTAGCGCTGCTATCTTCACTCAAAAGCGCCTTATCTCAGCACAAAATCCAAGGAATTTAACTTCTTTTACCATAAGATTTGGGACTTAAGCTACTGATTATAAGTATCTAAAAATTTAAACATGCTCTTATTGAAAATATTGGTCGCTTACTTTTTGTCTTTTAATAGACTGAAGCGTCGTTTTTGAGATAATGACTCCATTTTGGTCTTTAGTCGTGGAGTTGAGTGGGAAGCCAATTTGCTTAGATTGAATTAGGGCTTGAATCCCATAATCATTCTTTAGAAAAGCAGCATACTTAGAGAGGTCTACATCAATAGCTTTGACTACTTCTACTTCGGTAGTCATATCTTGAGTTTTGATCGTCAAGAGCTCAATTTCTCCAAACTCTGGAGATTCCCTAGTACCATTAGAGCTCACCGTAGCATTGCTTAAATCAATATCACCACTAATATCACGAGAGGCAATTTCTTTTTTCTCTGAATTATTGATAATCATGAGCATGTTGTCCTTTTGAGGTTGAGGCACAAAACGCATTTTAAGGGAACTATTATCAGAAACTGTCTTGACTTCAAAGGCGATTTTATCTTTTTTGATGTACCAGGTGATATCGTAGGCAATACCTGCGGAGGTTTCCTGATGCATCTTCACAATGCCTTCGAAGTTTTGTTGCCCAAAGCTGAAAAGAGCAGTCATTAATACAATTCCTATAGTTCCTAAAAGTCTAATCATTGGATTTGGTTTTACATATATTTTGGTGAAGAGGTTCAATTAAAAGATCAAGGAAATGCCTTTATAGGATTTACTGCCTTTTACTGTATCAAACAATTTGCCAAAAAGACAAGTGTGGTTAATTTTAATCGATTTTAGCAGCGCGTAATTTTAGTTACCCACCGTTCCTTTGATGTTGTTGGATTGGTAGAACCCATCATTAACATTGCCGATCATGGTATTTCCATTGCGTTTGACGGCATTTCCAGCACTTCCTCCTGCGGGGAAATTACTAAGTGGAGGATCTGGGAAATCTTGGTTGAGTAGGGTTACAGTTCCCACAAAAGGTAGACTAATTTGCACCAAGAGATTCACCAACAGCGAACCCGATTGCCCATCTATCCCATAATCTCCACCATCACCA
>CAZOLU010000401.1:0-1564 GCA_964580485.1 uncultured Saprospiraceae bacterium
ATTAGATCAGTTTGATGAACAAAACTACGATTGGGTAGATAAAAAAAGACCAAGCTGGCTAACCAATGCACAAGCTGAGGAGATCAAAAGCTGGTGGAACATTTTAGATGATGAAATAGAACGTTTGGACTCTGATTATTAAGGCTTATTGCTATGCTCGAACTGGCTCGTACTTCCAACCACAACCGCCTCTTTCTCCTCTCGAAAATCAACTATACTAAGCTTTACCATCAGTTTAAAAGCGAGTTGCCCGAGGAGCTTGCGCTGCTTTTTGCAAAACCGCAGAAAGGCAGCAGCTATACTTTGTGGCTTTCAGAACTTGCGGCAAGTTCCAAGTTTAGATCTTTTAGTGAATTAGATAAGGGGGAGCAAGAGTTTATTGCAACGCAGATGGAGGAGAAAAAGGAGGCGATTTTTCAGCTTTTGAGTGGGCATCCTACACTAGGCGATCTCCTTCCCCAACTCTTTCAGATTACAGATCAAGACGATATTAAAGTACTGGAAAGTCCAACAGGCTTAGTAGCGGTTTTAACGAGCTGGGGCTCTAAAATAGCAGCACAAAAAATAGAGGCCAACCCCCTGACCACCGTTTTGCAAAAGGCCAATAATAATCGCAGTGTCGTTCATCTCCAATTGCAATATACCGATGGAACTCCAGCCGCAGATCTAGATTTTATCCTAAGTTACAAGGGCTATCCCAAAACCTACAGCACAGATGAATATGGGCAATGTACTTTGGGTAAATTTCGTCATGGTTCTGAACTAAGTGTAGCTTTTCAATATGGAACCGAACAACGCTACCAACAGCAGCTTGTTGTCGATCAGCGAGAGCATTATCTCATTAGCTTACCCAAGGTAGGGGATCTGCTTTTACAGGTACTCAACCAAAAACAGGAACCCTTAGAAGGCGTTGAATTAAATATTCAGTATAAAAATGAACGCTTGCAAGCACAGAGCAATTCCGAGGGTTGGGCTAGCATACATTATTTGGAGCAAGGTGAGCAAGTTCAGATTACCGTGATGAGTTGGGGCAAATTCAAAAAATAGCAGAAGTTTTAATACAAGCAGAAGAGCAACAGCATAGCATTGTTTTAACAGAGCGAGAAGTAGCCAATCTTAAAATCAGTACCCTCGACCAAGATGGCAACTATTTTTCTACTCCACTACAAATTCAATCTCCACAAGGCAGCTTTAGCGTAAATACAGATATTTCGGGGGAAGTCTATCTACAAAAGCAATTTGCCGTAGGAGATCAACTTCAGATTGAAGCTACTGATTTTGAGCAACAATCTTTTGATTATCAAATAGAAACTGTAGAAAGCGAACTGACCCTTAAAATCGTCATTCCCAAACCAGAATTTGTATATTTCAAATTAGTAGATCATAAAAACAACCCTATTCCAGAGGTTAAAATCGATTTCAGTAGCCCTCGCTGGTCAGATACCAAAATTACAGACAGTCAGGCGATTTGTAGTTTTCAAAAAGAAAACTTTCAGCATAAGGATAAGATTAAAGCAAAAATTTATTATCCCAAACGGAATAGAAAGGGGGTAATAAAAACCAA
>CAZOLU010000401.1:1574-4213 GCA_964580485.1 uncultured Saprospiraceae bacterium
AAAATTTATAAAAAGAAGCTTCAGTACGATGAAAATCAGGCGGAGTATATTCTAAAGCTCAAAAAACGCAATTGCTGGTGGTTGCTCTTATTTCTCCTACCTTTGCTACTATTGCAATGTGAGAAGACCATTCCGGTGCAGGTTTTGGAAGATTCAGATAACCGTGGAATTGCTAAAGCTGGTCTTAGCTTTGAGTATCAACAACAAAATTTATTTCGACCTTGGAAGCTTTTTGCAGTGGATTCTATGCGCCGAGATAGTTTGACCGATACAACAGGGCAGGTCATCTATAAAAAAGTGCGTTATAGCCTATATTCTCTGATTTTTTACAACTTCACTCAAGCCAAGTTTACTGCCTCTTGTGATTGCCATACGGTAGACACAGCCATGCATTATTTCCACTACTTGCCAGATACGGTGCAGCTTCGACTACAGCTAGCTACTCAATCTTTTAATTTTCTAGTAATTGATAGTGTTACGAGAAAGCCATTGCCTGGGGCTAGAGTAGTCATTCGAGCCAAATATGAAGATCAGATGATTTTAGATACCCTGATTAGTGATAGTACAGGGCGGGTGTATAGCGATGCAATTCCACTCTGTGCAGAGGCGCTTTCCATTGTGGGAAGTCGCAAGGATTACCGACCTGATGAACTGAATTATGAAAAAGCTACAGATCTCATTGGAGATTTAAAGGATAAAAGGCTTTTGGAATTGGTTCCAGAAAATGTCCGTCCTTATTGCCCTGATCGAGAGTTGGTCTTTCAGGTTTGTAATTCCAATAGTGCTAGAGATGATAATTTTCAAGTATTTTTGAATGGTGTACCAATTGGTTATTTGTATTTGGGCTATGATGATCAAGTGGGATCGGTTTTTATCGCCTCTAATGATCGAAGTCTTCGAATTCAGGAACCCGACTTCGTTTGTCCACTTTCAAAAATGAAAGTATTTTATTTTGATCCTAATATTGTTAAATATGGCACAAATGTTATAGTATTAAAGAATATTAAGATGAATGACAATGGAAACAAAGGAACCATCTCCGTTAGAAACTATAAAGTAAAGGGGAATACCCTGGTAGCTCCTTGTCGAGTTGCCAACTTAAATTATGAGGGGGCGACCGGAGCTAATTTCCGAACCAGTTTCCATTTTACAGAATGTTGTGAAAAATAATAAAATATGTTGCAGCTTGTACGAACTGAAAATGCACAGTCTAGCTATATTATTTCTAGGATCAACTATACCCAACTCTACAATCAGTTGAAAGCTGCTTTGCCAAGAGCCTTGTGGCAGACCTTTGCTAAACCAGATATTGGGCAAACCTATACTTTTTGGTTGGCAGAATTGGAAGATGAGGCTGCTACTATCCATAATTTTAGTACACTAAGTGAAGATCAGCAGAAGCATTTGGCAAATGAGTTGGAGGATAAAAAAGAGGCTATTCTCAATGCCTTGGAAAATCATCCCTTACTGAGCGATTTTGCAGTAAAACTCTTTCATGTAAGTACACAAGATGACATCAAATGGGTAGAAACTCCGGATGCGAGTTTTGTGGTACTCACCCGTTGGGGTTCGAAGGCGGCTGCCCAAAAAATAGAAGCCAATCCTCTAACCAAAGTCCTCACAAAAGCTAGCAACAACCGAAGCTTGGTAAATATTGAAGTGAAGTATAGCGATGGGGATATCGCCAGCGAACAAGATTTTATCTTAACCTATAAAAATTATCCCAAATCCTATCAAACGGATGAATATGGGCAGTGCCAACTTGGAAAATTCAGACATGGATCAGATTTGGTAGTGGCCTTTCAGTATGATGGAGAGGAACGCTATCGGCATCATTTTCAGGTGGATAGCCGTGAGCATTATCCCATCACAATTCCCAAGCTGGGGGATGTGATTTTGCATGTAGTCAATCAAAAACTAGAACCGCTCCCCAATGCTACACTAGATATTAGTTATCAAGGTAGAAAAATTCAGGAGCAGAGTAATGAGGAAGGGATTTGTACCCTACATCATTTAGAGCAAGGAGAAAGTTTGAGCGTTACTGCTAGCTTTTTAGATGGGCAAGCGGAAATTCAGCAAAGCGAGAACTATCTCATTGCCGAAGCGGAAAACCAATTTACTATTATTCTGAAGCAAAGAGAACCTGCTAATCTTAGAATCCGAACGGTGGATCAAGCCGGGAAATATTTCTCTACCCCCTTAACCATTGAGCATCAAGGAGAAGAAATAGCTTTAGAAACCGATGAAAATGGGGAAATCTATATTCAAGATCGCTTTGAAGTAGGAGATCAATTGAGCATTCGTGCAACAGCTTTTGAAAACAGTGCTTATAGCCATCAAATAGATAGCGCAGAAAGCGATTTGTTGCTCAAAATTGTCGTCCCTCAACCCCAGTTTGTAAGCTTCCAACTCCTTGACCATAAAAACACCCCTCTGCCCAATATCAAGATTGATTTTAGCACCAAGCAGTTGCAGGAAACTAAGACAACCGATGATGAGGCTCGTTGTATTTTTCCGATGGGGAGCTTTTCAGAAGGGGAGAAGGTTAAAGCAAAAATCTACTACCCCAAAACGAATAAAAAGGGAGTAGTCAAGACTAAAATTTACAAAAAACAAGTAAAATACGATGCTAATCAACG
>CAZOLU010000402.1:0-4192 GCA_964580485.1 uncultured Saprospiraceae bacterium
GAGGGATTCGAACCCCCGACCCCTCGGTGTAAACGAGGTGCTCTGAACCAGCTGAGCTAATCACCCTTTCTTATATTCCAACTCCTTCTTTCTTTAGGAGCGACACAAAGATAAGGCAAGTTTTTAAATTCACAAATTTTTTTAATTTTTTTTGCAAAAAAATGTATAAAAATTTTCACAACAACACCAAAACATCCTAAGATTTATAGTGATGAGGCACTTGCTTTCTTTAAAATCTTTGTATTTTTAAGCTTTCAGATATTGATTAGAAGCAATTTTATCAAAAAAAAGTTCCCCCACAAACCATCTTCCTTCCAAAACTTCAAATACTATGGCCGCTAAAAAGAAAAAAAAAGGAAAATCTTTTAAAGTAAATAAAGGTCTTGTCAAATTCTTTGTATGGACCTTCGCTTTTATTGCAGTATTGATCTTGGGGCTTGTTGGTATTGCTGCCTTTTATGAAGAGGGAATTGGAAGAATTGTAGTAGAGGAGTTGAAAAAATCTCTCAAAACAGATTTGGAAATCGAAAAAGCAGAGCTCTCGCTTATTTGGGACTTCCCCCAGGCTTCCGTCACTCTTAAAAATATCAAGTTGAAAGGTACAGATACAGATACCAGCAAGTTTCTTATTCAAGCAGGTGGTTTATCTCTAAAATGTGGGATGTTTGGGCTTTTGGCGGGGAGCTACACCTTCAATACTATTGAAATTAACGATGCTGCTATTTACATCAAACATGATAAACAGGGGCAAGGGAATTATGATATTTTTATAAGTAGTGAAGATAGCATCCAAAACGAAGAACCTAGCCGACTTGATCTCAAAATAGAAGATGCGGTATTCAATAATATAAAGCTGCATTATGTAGATGAACAAGCAGAACAAGATCTCAAAATTAAAGTCCAGTCCTCTTTCTTTTCTGGTAAATTTACTGATGAAGAATATGATATGCGGAGTTATGCCAATATTGAATCCGACTATATTAAAATTGGGGAGGACTACTATCTGAGGGAGACAGAGTTGGGCTATAACGCTATTATTCATATTGATAATAAAACCAATACCTATACCTTTAAAGACATTGAAGTTTCGGCCGAAGCCAATAAGTTTGAAACCAATGGTAAGGTTGCCTTAGAGGAAAATGGCATTCGTATGGCCATTGATTTTAAATCAGATAAAGCCCAATTAAATTCCTTACTCCAACTTTTGCCCAAATCTTTTGAGAAATCTCTTGGTGGTTTTCAGAGTAATGCCAAGCTAAAATTTGATGCCCGAGTAGAAGGGCTCTATTCTGAAAAGGAAATCCCTAAGATCAATCTACAGTTTGGGTTGCAAAATGGTCGGGTCACCCATCCCAATCTTAGTTCTGCAGTTCGAGGGGTAAGCTTTGATGTAAACTTTAGTACAGAAGGGGGGAAATCAGATGCAGCAGTTTTTGAATTAAAAAATCTGAATGGGCGTATTGCAGGACAGCCTTTTGTAGCAAATCTAAGTACCAAAGGACTCAAAAACCCTGAAATTGATTTTAGTGCCAATGCGGTACTCCCACTCAAAGCAATCTATGGATTTTTTGGAGAGGACTTTAGCAAGGGACAGGGTTATGTGCAGTTGGACCAAATCTACCTCAAAGGAAAATACAACGACATGATCAATCCACGCTACATCAGTCGGGTAGATTTAGGTGGAGTAATTAACTTTAAAGATGCAGGCTTGGTCAAGAAAGGAGTTCCACTTGTATTTTCAGAGGGAAAACTGGAACTAAAAGATAATGTTTTTAGCGTGGAGCAACTTGCGTTTAAAGCCAAGGAAAGCGATATCCTATTCAATGGAAATTTTCAAAATGTACTCCCCGTCTTATTTTCAGATTCACTCAACTCTCAAAATGCCGAATTAGGATTTAAAGCAACCCTGCAATCTGAGGTGATTGATGTTGATGAATTGATGACGGCCTTTAGCTCTAAAGCAGAAAATCAACAGGAAATTCGAGAAGCTCCTACGGAGGAAGAACAAAAGATCAAAAAGGACTCTATTGGGCAAGAAAAAAATGAGCAACGCGCCTTTATTACACAATTCTTACAAGGCTCCTTCAAAGCAGTTGTAGGAGAAATTAGATATGGGAAAATCAAAGCACAAAATTTTAAAGGAGCCCTAGCTTTTGAAAACAATACACTAAATATCAAAGGGGTACAAATGGATGCGATGGAGGGCGACATGGAACTCAATGCAAAGGTGGTCTTTGAGAAAGAACCTTATATGCTCGCCTTTTTCGATTGTGCGGAAGTCAATATCCATGAGCTTTTCAGACAACTAGATAACTTTGGACAAGAAACCATCCAAGATAAACACTTGCGAGGGCAACTTAATTCGGTGGTAAAAATCAATGCATTCTGGGACAAACATGGTAATTTTCTTGATAATGAATTGGTCGTCATCGCTGATGTACAAATGAAAAATGGGGAGTTGATTGGCTTGGAAATGCTCGAAGACTTCTCCAAATACGTTAAAGTCAAAGACCTACGGCATATTCGCTTCACCGATTGTAGAAATCAGTTTAAGATTGCCAATAAGGTTTTTCACATGCCTGCCATGTTTATACAGTCCAATGCCTTAAACTTAACCATTGCCGCAACACATAGTTTTGATCAAGACATCGACTATAAATTCAAGATCAATGCAGGGCAGGTGGTCGCCAATAAGTTTAAGCAGCATAACCCCAATCTGAACCCCTTACCAGCCAAAAAGAAGGGCTTATTTAATATTTATGCCCGAATGTATGGCAACTTGTATGGAGATTACAAGTTTAAACTAGGGAAAAGACATGTAAAAAAGTATTTGGATAAAGAATTGAATCAGGAATTGGCAGTCTTGACCAACACCCTCAAAGCAGAATTTGGGAAATCAGACTTATTTAGAGGGGAGGGCGCTACTCGTGGAGCCGAAGAGGCCGCCTCCAGGGTTACGAGCCTCAAAGAGCCCGACAATTGGGAGGACATCCCAGAATTTGAAGCCGAAGATGACGACAATGGCGAAGACGAATTTATTGATTGGTAGCAGCTCAAAAAATAATGGGTGACTTTTTAAGCCTACTAGTTTAGCCCCAAAAGTCGCCCATCTTAGATTAAGTAGCACAATCCTATGCTACATCATTGTCGCTATTATCATCTGCTAGAGGAGGACTTACTTTTTTACCATTCAAAGCATCCCAAGTATCATCTCCTGGCTCTACTTTCCCCGTACTTTCTAAACCTTTGGAAGCTTGAAAAGCCTTGAGGGCGTAGGTCAACTCTGAAGTAACTTGACCATCAGCTTTCATGCGAAACCCATTTTTGGCCAAGAGCACTTGTATAGTGTAAACATCCATCTCCTCATTTTTTCCAGACTCTCCCACACTACCACTAAGTTTGCTTTCCAAGCTCTCCGTTACCTCACTAGAACTCGCCGTAGTTTCATCATACTCCACCCCAAGAAGATCCACCTCAGTAGAACTGCTCTCCCCTACTTTCCCATTAGCTAGGAAACGGCGCATATCTTCTTTAAGTGCACTAGGATTGATATATCCCTCATGCCGCCCTACTTCATTACCATCTCGCAGATAAATAATGGTAGGCACTTTATCTACATGAAATTTCTTATGAATTTGCGTACGACCATCAATGGTAACATTTTGATACTTAATCGTGGTGGTTTTGGTAGATTTAGTAGCCAGTGTAAGCACTTCCTCTTGTACGCTATCCCCTACCTTTTTGCAAGCTCCCGACCAAACCGTATCAAAATAAATAACCACAAACTCTCCTAAAGAGAATAACTCCCGATCAGACATTGTACGTTGCCCCTCCATAGTCACCACCTTACTGCTATCTGAAAAAGTAGCCCCCTCTACCATCAAATTGGCTTTTTGCTCCAGTTCCGAGGCACTGATATCTCCCTCATGCCGTGCAAACTCTTTGCCCGCTCGCTTGAAAATCAATGTTGGAAGATGCTCAATGCCATATTTTTTACGAAAATCTTGATCTCCTTTATCTTCAAATTTTTCAATATGGATCTTACCCACAAATTTTGCAGCAATATCATCCACATATTTAGATACTTTTTGGCTCTCCCCTTTGGTAGCGCCAAAAAAGCGAATAAGCAAATCCGTAGCTGATGCTTTTTGGTTTTTCTTGGCAGTCAGAATCTCTTTAGCACGATCGTGAA
>CAZOLU010000403.1:0-4171 GCA_964580485.1 uncultured Saprospiraceae bacterium
AGGGGTTTGATTTAAAAATTTTTGTTACGCAATAATAAGGTTAAGGACTTAAACTCTTGACTATAAGTACCTAAAAATTTAAACATGCTCTAACAATTCTACTTCATTCCCCTATTTTTATAGCTATGCAACTTGATTTTAATCCGTTTCCTATACTTCAAACTAGCAGATTGACACTTCGGCAATTGGAGCTAGCGCAGGATCTTGTAGGGATGTTTCAACTCCTCCGTCACCCTGAACAGCAACGTTATTTAAAACGCACAGTGGCTCAAAATCAGGAAGTCGCCCGAGCACATATCCTGCGTATGAATCGAGGTATAGCTCAAAACCAATGGTTCTATTGGGGCATCACTAAAGAGCAGGAACTCATAGGCACTATTGCGCTTTGGAATTTTAGCAGTCGACAAAACAGCGCCGAAATCGGCTATGAACTGCACCCTGATTTTCAAGGGCAGGGCTTGATGTCTGAGGCTATGCAAGCGGTGATAAATTATGGAGTCGAGAGTATTGGCTTGGCCCAATTTAGAGCAGTTACGGCTGCCCAGAATAGCGCATCTATAAGGCTTTTAGAAAGACAGCATTTTGTATTGAAAAAGATTTTATCAGACGAACCCAATATGGAACAGCATCTTTATGTGCGCTTTGTATAAATTCGGAGATTTGCAATTCAGCCTTTGCGTTGCCGGCGCAGCCGGCTCAAAGACTCTGGCGTAATCCCCAAATAAGTAGCCAAATGCCGCAGGGGAATCCGCTCGATCCACTCAGGATAATGCTTTTCAATATATGCATAACGCCCTGCAGAGGTCTTGTGTAAGAGGTCGTTGCGCCGCCCTAGTTCCTCCATAAATACCTGTTCGGCCATAATTCGACCAAAACGCTCCCAGTTTTTGGAATAGTCATAACCTCGATTGACCGCCGCATAAGGGAGATGGATGAGTTGAGTAGGCTCTAAGGCTTGGAAGATCCGTTCAGAAGCTCTTTGCGATAAAAAGCTCCAGTAGTTGGTCACAAAGCATTGTTCTAAGGCAAAAAAATGGCAGATCTCTCGCCCATCCTCTGTGATTTCATAAGAACGCATCGCCCCCGATACCATAAAAGAAATGGATCTGCAAACTTCGCCTAGGTTTAGAAAAATCTCTCTTTTCTTTACCTTCTGTGGAATGAGCTGTGGCTCAAGGAAATTCCAGTCATCGGTAGTAATGGGCACATAGCTTCTGATATATTCATAGAGTTGATCGTACATGCTAGCAATCTTTTATTGAAGTTGTTCTAAATTCTGCTAAACATTAGGCTTTGCGTACAAATTCTGATTTCAGCGCCATTGCACCAAAACCATCAATTTTACAACTAATATTGTGATCCCCTTCTGCTAGGCGAATGTTTTTCACCTTGGTTCCTGCCTTAATAGGACCTGAGGCACCTTTTACCTTGAGACTTTTTATCACAATTACCGCATCACCATCCTGCAGTTGATTGCCATTAGAGTCTAATACAATAAGCTGATTAGCTTTTTCCTCTAATTCTACGATATTCCATTCATAGCCACATTCTGGGCAAGCATAAGTATGATCTTCTAGCAGATAGCCGTAGGGCGACTCACACTGTGGGCAGATTTTCATTTCCTCGTTCATGGGTACCACCTTTTTTAATCCTCTGAAAAATATTTTTCAATAAGCAGCACTCCAATATAAGCAAATTTAGTCTTGACTAGGAATATATAAAGAACAAAAGGCGACCTCCAAATTATGGAAGTCGCCCTTGCTGTTTTAATTAGGAAAACACTACCTAAACTGTTCTTGGTTATGAGAATTTACAAATTTAGACATGCTCTAATCTGCATATTTAAAAATGATCGTAGGGTTCATATCTTTTGTCGCCAGTTTCCAATATTCGTTGAGTTGTAAAGTATTCTCTGTCAGTTCCAGAATCTCAAAATCCCGATCAGTATCAAAGAAATTGGGATCTTTCTCATCATCAGAACCCGTAGTGTTGTAGCTAATCGTCAGGGTTTTATTGTCATCTGATATTTTCCAGCGAGCAGGTTTGATTCTTCCATCTCGAAGTGCCATTTCTCCTCCATCCAAAAACAAAATACTAATACTCTCCAATTCCGCTCGTCTTTGCTCCCAATGTTTCTTTAAGAGTTTATCCACCTCTTTTTGGAAATGAGCCTTCCCCAAGTTTATGAGTTCTAGGCTATCCATTCCTTCCGCTTGACTAGGATCTTCTAAGACAACATACTTGATATAAGTGGTATCTAAATATTCTGCCTCTTGCTTTTTCACAGGAACAAGGATCATACTATCCGCCTTTTCCTTGATGGAGGAAATATAGGTGTCTATATCCAATTTCCAGTTGCCCGTTTTTATCTTAGATTCCTGAGAACAAGATACTGCAAGTACCAATAAAAATATCGAAGCTATTAAAATACGCATGTTTCTAAAGGTTTGATTTTACACTTTTAAAAGTAATGATAGTGGGATCAAAACTTCCTCAAAATGCATGAAAAACCATCCTAAGTACATGAAATGAAGGTTTCACCTCTTGAATGGGATTATGGACAAAAGATAATTTTAACCTAATTTTAATGTCATTACATCTAGTGTAAAGACACTTTATCATTATCTTTGTTATGTAAAAACATCAACTGGCATGAACAAGCTGTATCAATTCTTGTTTAGCCAATATAATTTTAAAAATAATTCACTTAACTAAAAATTGATTTCTAATCATGAAAAATCTATTCAAATTATTTGCGTTTGCTGCAGTTGTAGGATTTCTTGCAGTTTCTTGTGCTCCTGAAGTAAAAGGAGAAAAAGTACAGAGCGAAGATGCTAAAGAAGTTAATAAAGAAAAAGATGCTGAGGCAAAAACACTTACTGTAGATGCCGCTGCAAGTACAGTGGGCTGGGAAGGTTCTAAAGTTGGTGGAAAGCACACAGGAACAATCGGGGTGAAAGAAGGGTCTATTGAAGTAAAAGGAGATGAGGTTGTAGGTGGTACTTTTGTTTTTGATATGACGAATATGACTGTAACTGATGAAGGTATGGACGACGAGACCAAAGCTAAATTGATCGGTCACTTGAGTACTGAGGATTTCTTTGAAGTAGAGAAATTTCCTACTGCTACTTTCACTATTACAAATGCAACTCCAGAAGAAGGAGAGGGAATTACGCACCGTATCGAGGGTAATTTGAAAATGCGTGATGTTGAGAAAAGCATCAGTTTTGGAGCAAAAGTAGCTATGGCTGACGGTAGTTTGACTGCTGAAGCACCTCAGTTTGTTATCAATCGTCAAGATTGGGGAATTGACTGGCAGAATCCAGTAAAAGAGAAAGCTTTGAGCGATGAGATGGGAATTAGCTTGAATATTACTGCGAAGTAATTTTGCAAAATATCGATTTTGAGGCATTGGCTATCTAGTCAATGCCTTTTTTGTGCCTATGTCTTAGTGTTTGGAAGAAACTACTCTTTTTTAGGTACTCTGGTACTGAGGAACGGTTTCGTTTGAAGAGGAGGGGATGTTGCAAGAAGAGCCATATCTTTTTTCAGCTTGATGCGCTCTGTCTCCATCAGTTGATGACTACAACTTTTGATGAAAAAGTCGCTGTTTATCAGTGGCTTTTTTTATTTTAGAGTTCATTGTAATCTACTCAAATAAAAAACTCTATGAATCCTTTTCTATGTATCACTCTTCTATTTTTTTGTTCCATACAACTAGGCATAGCTCAAATTCCCGATAGCCTCAAAGGCTACTCGATTGAGCAGCTAGACAAGCAGCTTAGGAACTTGAAAGGAAAAGAAGCCTATGAACAAATGATTCCTTATGCACAGGCGGCGGTAGCCAAAGCCGAAGAACAATACAGCAAAAAAGATACGCTTTACGCTCGAATGATTTATACCTTAGGATTTGCTTATGATTATAGTGATAATTATGAAAAAGCAATGGAGCTCTATCAACAAGCTGCGAACATACAAAAGGTATTGATCCCACAGTCTGCCGACTACGCCCAAACGCTGAACGATATAGCTAATATTTATAATTACAACTGGTCAAACTATGAAAAAGCCCTGCCGCTCTATATTCAGTCTAAAAATATTCGAGAAAAAGTATTAGGCAAGGAGCATCCTTCCTTTGCCACTTCCCTCGATAATTTGGCTGTGTTGCACC
>CAZOLU010000404.1:0-3644 GCA_964580485.1 uncultured Saprospiraceae bacterium
CTGCTGGTAATGTATCAAGCTGTCCAAGTAATATTACAGTAGTAGATGCTGCACCACCTACGGTAGTTTGCCAGCCTTATACCTTATATCTAGATAACTCTGGAAATGGTAGTATTAGTTTTGCAAATGTGGTAGATGTGCCGAACAGTGGCGACAACTGTGGAATTTTCCTCTTCTCTGTAAATGGTAGTACTACGGTAATCAACTATAACTGTGCAGATATCGGAACGGATACCGTGCTTGTAGTAGCTCAGGATGTAAATAATAATTTTGATAGCTGTAATGCGGTGGTAACTATTGTAGATACCGTAGGACCAACGGTGGGTTGTATTAGCAATACTACGGTGAACCTAACCGCAACTGGGGTGGATACACTAACCCTTGCAGACCTGAACTCTACCTCTTTCGATGCTTGTGGTATCGATACCGTAGAGATTGTACCGAATATTATTACCTGTGCGGATATTGGGGTAATACCTGTTCAGGTGATCGCTACGGATGTTAATGGTAATCAGAGTATTTGTACTTCCAATGTAACGGTCATCAACAATGGACCTACTCCAAGTAATAACCCCGCAACAGGAATTTGTGAGGGGCAAACCTTATCACTTTTTGCCAATCCTCCAGCTACTGGACTTACATACACTTACCAATGGACTGGACCCAACGGCTTTAGCTCTACGCAGGAAAATCCTGTGCTACCCAATATGCAAGGGGTGAACGAAGGTTGGTATGTGGTTCAGATTACCCCACAAGGGGTACCTGGTTGTGCTACTACAGATTCTACCTTTGTAGATGTAAATGTAGTGCCAAGACCTGTACTAGATGTAAATGACCCACTTTGTGATGGTAGTCCTGCTGTACTTACCGTAACCAATGACACGGCTTATTCGGGTACCAATATCAATTACGAATGGTTCCAGAGTGGTACTTTGGTGCAATCCGATACGCTATCTATATTAGATATTCCTGCAGTAAGCTTCGCCGATACTGGTGCTTATGTGGTGGTGGTAACGGTGGATGGATGTACCGATACTACACTGACTCCACTACCCCTTGTAGTGAACCCATTACCAGCAGCCTTTACACCTATTTCTAATGATCCTTGTGAAGGGGATAGCTTGATCTTGACAAGCAATACACCTGCTACGGGACCATTTACTTATAGTTGGGAAGGACCTGCTGGTAGTACCTATACTTCTAGTGATAGTATTGCAGTGTTGAATCCTGCAGCATTGACCGATGCAGGGGTTTACACCATCACGATTACAGATGTAAACACCTGTACAGCAACTAGCAGTGTGTCTGTGAATATTATTCAAACACCTGTAGCACCAAACATCGACTTTAATGATCCTCTTTGTTTGGATGATGTATTAGAGTTGACCAATACGGTGAGCTATGGTGCTACGGCTAGCTATGTTTGGGTAGATCCTAATGGTGCAGATATGGACACGACTTCCTTGCCTCAGTATACCATTGTTAATGCTGCGGCAGGAACTTATGGGCTCTATGTGATCGAAAATGGTTGTTTGTCGCCACTAGATACACAAGCAGTAGCCTACGAACCTGCTCCTGCAACGCTTGATGATGCCTTTAGCGTACCATTCCGTGATTCTATCACAGGTATGGATGTAACCATCAACGATGCTCTACGTCCAGGCTTTAGCTTGGGTATTGTGGATAGTGCCGACAATGGTAATATCACATTAAATACGAACGGTACCTTTGACTATACTCCAGGGTATATCTTCTTTGGTGTGGATTCTTTCCACTACGAAGTATGTGATCCAGTTTGTCCTACGATCTGTGATACAGCTACAGTTGTCTTGAATGTAGAACTAGATGTACGTTGCTTTATTCCTAATGGATTATCTCCAAATGGTGATGGCATCAACGATGAATTGGTTGTAGTATGTGCAGAGGAATATCCGAATATGCAGATTCAGATCTTCTCTCGCTGGGGTAACTTGGTGTATGAAGGTGATCCTAATGGCTGGAATGCTCAATTTAATGGTCGTGACCTGCCTGATGGTACCTACTTCTA
This sequence comes from uncultured Saprospiraceae bacterium, assembly GCA_964580485.1. Lineage (GTDB taxonomy): Bacteria > Bacteroidota > Bacteroidia > Chitinophagales > Saprospiraceae > Saprospira. The sequence goes on from CAZOLU010000404.1 coordinate 2,048, forward strand.
TGTCTTAGACTTTGGAGATGGTACACCTACTGAAACAGGGTATATCGTAGTACATCGATAATCTAATATCCATGAAATTAAAAGCGTCAGGTCTAAACCAAGATCTGACGCTTTTTTTATGGAAGAGGAACGCTTTCCATAAAATACTTAGAATACTGCTGAGAAATGTCCTGCTTCCACCCCCTAGAGAAAGCCAGCCACCCCAAAATAATCCTTTAAAAATCAATATAAATTTACTTATATTTGCATCGCTTTTAATGAGTTCAATCACTGCATAATAAAAATACATGATTTACTATAAAACCAAAGAGGAGATTGAGTTGATGCGTCAAAGCGCACTATTGGTATCGAAAACCTTGGGAATGTTAGCTAAAGAAATTGAACCAGGAGTAACTCCTAAACATTTAGATAAATTGGCAGAGGCCTTTATTCGAGATCATGGTGCCGAACCTGGATTTCTAGGACTTTATGGTTGCCCAAGCACTATTTTAACTTCCGTCAACGAGCAGGTGGTACATGGCTTGCCCACAGACCGCCCCTTGGAAAATGGAGACATCATTTCCATCGATTGCGGTACTTACATGAATGAGTTTTATGGAGATCATGCCTATACCTTCAGAGTAGGAGAGATTAGTGAGGCCAAACAGAAGCTTTTGGATGTCACTTTAGAGTGTTTGTATCTTGGGATTGAACAAACTCGCAAAGGGAATCGTATCGGCGATATAGGTTATGTAATTCAAAAACATGCAGAATCCCATGGCTATGGCGTGGTGCGTGAGTTGGTAGGGCATGGTTTGGGGCGCAAAATGCATGAAGCTCCAGAAGTCCCAAATTATGGTCGAAGAGGCAAAGGAAAAATGATTAAAGATGGTCTAGTGATTGCTATTGAGCCTATGATCAACATGGGAACACATAAGGTCTTGAAAGCTGACGACGATTGGACGATCATTACTTTGGATGGCAAGCCCTCTGCACATTTTGAACATGATGTGGCCGTAGTGGATGGTAAACCTGAAATTCTTTCTACCTTCGATTATATAGAGGAGGCCTTGAAAGAAAAATGGGGCTAGGAGCAGCATCAACGCTTACTCCTCAAAAATATCTTTATAGGGGCGCCGAATAAAGTATAAAATGGTGTGGTTTTTTCTAAATTCTTTTGAACGGTTATATTGGTCTGTATAGTCTGATGTTTCCTGTCTGTTTCGACTAGGAGTAAAATCATAGTAATAGTCAACCCAGATATTTTGATCTTTTAATTTTTTACAGTTCTTATTTTCAAAATGATAGTGTAACTGATCTACTTTAATACCTATTCTTGGGCAAGAAGTTTTTTCGATATCATTTATATCGAAATCTCTATTTTCTTTTTTCCACAAACCCACAAATTTAGATTTTGCCTTTACCTTATAAGCATAGATGTATATACTATCATTTTCCAATTGTTTGATCTCAAGAACAGTTTGAATAATGGGTTTTTCAGGTAGTTGAGACATAAGCGTTTCTTGATAAACCAAGCACCCGTCTTTTGCTACTTCTCCGATAGGGCAGGCATACATTACATTACAATACTATCTTGCCCATCATTAACTCGCCAAAT
>CAZOLU010000404.1:3654-4170 GCA_964580485.1 uncultured Saprospiraceae bacterium
GAGAGGCCGTCGGTGCACAGCAAAAACACGTCTCCAGCCTGCACTTCCCGTCGATACACATCAACGTTGACCGTCTCTTCGTAGCCGACCGAACGCGTAATAACGTTTCTAAACTGATAAACGGCTGCTTGCCCCGCCACCAATCGACCAGCACGAATCTCTTCGTTTACGAGCGAGTGGTCTTCAGTAACCTGCCAAATATCCTCTTTGCGAACACTATAACAAGAAAAAAATCCTGACATTAAGTAAACTAAACGGTCTTCTATACCCTCTATCTTCATAAAGTCCTCTTCTGTCAATGGATAAGCTGATGGAAGTTCATTATTGTTTATCTTTTGGGGAGATAAACAGGCAAACAATAAGCAATAGCCAAGTTACAAAGAATCAATAAACGCATAATGAAGTACGGTTGAAAAGATTTATCAATGATAAAAATTTTAAGTACAGAAGCTTACATATAATATACCCGACATTCCGCACCCTTAAAATATAAAAAAATAGAATTATTGTTTTACT
>CAZOLU010000405.1:0-4167 GCA_964580485.1 uncultured Saprospiraceae bacterium
TCCTAATAATTTGATAAATCTTCTCCTGCTCATGGTGTTTCTATTTAATGTATGAGGGGATTATAACTAGGGGTAGTTGACTAGCATTCGGTCTTCTTTCGGAATAGTGATACAACTTTTTCCCCAAATCTCTCATCTAAGGTAATCACAATAGGTTTTAGTCTAGCTCAAACCTTAATTCTTGAAATCTAGTGAATTTTGGCGTTAAAATTGAAGGTGAAGTATGAAACAGAGAAACAAAATATCACTTTTTTGCTACAAAAACATGGATTCTATTCATCAAAAATGGAATATATGCACATTTTTTATTAAAATTGTAGTATGAAAAGTATTCTAAATGCCTATTTTTAAAGGGATTTTCACATTCCTTAGCAACAAAAAACAGAAACACTCAATTTTGTCACTCAAGGCAGCACAGTTTTATAAACAATAGAAATATCAACAACTGTATCACTTGGGAAGAACATATCAACTTGAATTTTATGAAAACAAAAAATTGTTTTTTACTACTTTTAATCCTCTGCAGCAGCATTGCTAGCCTCTTTGCACAAAGTAGTTTAGAAGATAGCCTGAAAACGCAACTCGCCCTTGAGCGTTATGATTCTGCAGCTTATATTTATGAGCAGTTGGTGAGTCAGAACCCTAGCAACCTACAATACAAGGTCAGCTTATTGGAGTTGTATTATAATACCAATCAAGTTCAAAAAGGGATTAGCTTGGCAGAAGATCTTAGCAAATCACCAGCATTAGCAGAAGTACTAGATTTTTATGTGGGTTATGCAGATCTACTCTGTATGGCAGGCGAATATGAGAAAGCACGAAATTTACTACTTGGCATCAAAGATGCACCTTGGTTGATGAAAAATCCTAGCCTACGTGGTGGAATTGAAACTTATGTAGAGAAAATTGACTTTGCCACTACTCATAGAAGTGATAATCCCGCTTTTTTTGTCAAATCTCAAGACTTGGTCAATACGAAATATGCAGACTTTGCGCCACTGCCTATTGGCAATACGCTTTATTTCGAGTCTAAGAACATCGTGGCCAACCCTTTGGGTGTTGGTGGCTTCTCAGATCCTAAGCAGGGCTATCCCTATCAGTCGACTATCAATAGTGAAGGCGATTTGGGTCTTGCAACTACTGTTTATAGCATCGGCTCTGATGATTTTGAGAACAATGCAAATTTGGCACCTTTTACTTATCATTCCAACTCCAAAATGGTCGTCAGCTCCCAGAATAACTTTCCCGCAGGAGTAAGACATCCCTTCAACCCTAGTCGCAAAGCTATTGGCTACATGAGCTATATGCGAAACAGTAGTATAGACAAGCTAGCTTCAGAAATCAAAGACTTTCCTTACAATCCAGAGCAGGCCGCATTTCCCCATCTCTCAGGGAATGGCTATACACTTTATTTTGCTTCCACAGCAGAGTTTCGTGGTGGCAATTATGGAGGCTTTGATATTTTTGTTACTTATTTTAAAAATGGAGAGTGGACTGAGCCAATCAATCTTGGTGCTCAAGTAAACTCTAGCCGAGATGAGGTATCTCCTTTTATAGATGACTTATCAGGTCGACTTTATTTTTCTTCCAATTCTCATGCTGGATTCGGTGGTTTTGATGTGTATTGTGCAGAACGCTTGGCTAATCGTGGTTGGGCTAAGGTACGGCACTTGGGGCCTGGAGTCAACTCCTCTGCGGATGACCTGTACTTTGTTTTTGATGCTGCTAGGGGAATGGGTTATTTTAGCTCTAATAGAACTACGGGTAAAGGGGATTATGATATCTATTCTGCCAAGTTTACTGGAGATTATGAGATGATGCCATTTATCCGAGAAGAAGACGAAAAACTGGCTCAAGTTGATCCTCCTAGTCTGAATCCCAATCCAGGAAATGTGGATGATAAAGATCCTTCGGGAGGAGGAGGCCAGCCCCTTTACACGGAATATCCAAAAGAGGATAAAAAAGATCGCTTCGATCCCGATCAAATTGAAAAAGACAAAGAGCGTAATCCCGATAATAAGGATATTTATAATGCTAAAAATACCAACAATGACCCTTACAGCACCAAAATTCCTTGTGCAGAAAATGCCTACATCGGAGTGGTGATTGATGATCTGACCAAAAGACCAGTTGAGGGGGCTTGGGTCTATATTCAAAATCTCAAAAATGGGGTACGTTTCAAGAAAACGACAAGCAAATACGGCGAGTATGCGGTTATTTTAGAACCTCAAACTCAGTATGAGATCTTATGCTCCAGAGAAGGTTATGAGAATATGCGCAAGAAAGTGTATACTGGCGATGGCGAACAATATACCTTGTTGGGTCAGATCGCTATGAATCCTTCTGCTACTAATTTGCAAGGGAATGATCTAGGTTTAGCTGGTCGTGGAGGAGGACTCCAAAATGACCGCCCTGAAAGCAATGAGCAATTTCTTAGAGCTTCTGCTTACAAAGGGACCATACCCGACAAAGGCTACCTTATCCAAATTGGTGTATTCAAAGACCTCCCTCCTGCGCTGCGTAAAGAGCTTTCAAGCTATGCTAATATCTTGACCGAGGAGCATCGCAACCTAAATGCCAAGGTTTATCGCTTGGGTATTTTTGCGGAAAAGAAACACGCAGAAGAAGTTTTGGCGAAAGTCAAGCAAAAGAAAGATTTTAAAGATGCCTTCATCAAAAGTCAGGATTTGAGTTCTCGTACTTCTGCGGAACGTATGAACAACCAAACCACTGTGATCTTTCCAGAAGAGTATAAGCTCACGGCTCGCAATGCTATGCCAGATGCAAAACTCACAGGAGGTGGAAATGGGCTTTATGATAATCCTGATCTAAATGTAGAGGGCGATATGCCTGAAACCGATTGGGCAAAACCAAGGGGTGGTACGGGTGATGTGCCAATCATCGAAACACCTAGAAATGATTATACCGATAATCCTGGCTTGGATCATCGTGGGGCTCGTGGAGGTGCATTGGTACGCCCATTGGAATATAAAATTCAAATTGGGGCCTACAAAAAGCCCGAGTCGGCCAACTTCCCTAACTTATCTCATGTAGGAAAGTTAGAAAAACGCTTGAATGCTAATAATGGATTAACCTACTTTTATGTGGTAGGTGGCTATACCACGCTTGAGGATGCTCGTAGTGCTCGAGCCAAAACAGAAGCTGCTGGAGTAAAAAGCGCATTTATAGTGGCTTTTAAAGATGGTAAGCAAGTTCCGCTTAAAGAAACGGTGAACTAGATCGGCATTTTGCTTGCTTTGTAAAAGCTCAAAATCACTTAGCCTGTGGTTTTGAGCTTTTTTGTTTTTGGATTTCACAGAAAAAATTAGAGCAAGCCGAGTTCTTGGGCGAGGTCTTTGGTGAGTTTGGAGAGAGGGCGTTGATCATCCTTCTCACTTTCCAGATAATTGCCAAATGCTAGTCGATAGGCTTCTTCTAGTGATAAATTAGCTCCTGAGTAGGTGCTTATCAACTGTTGTAAGTAGGAGTTATTAGAGATATGCTTCTTTTTAATCAACTCTTGTACATCATCTGTATGTGCCTTTGAATAAATTGCTTCCAACTCCAGATTAGTCAGATTTTTGTGAATCCGCTTTCCTTTTCCTTGCTCTTTTTGGTGTTTAATATAAATTTTCAGCTCATCTGAAATTCCCCAAAGTGCATCTAGATTTTCGGGATGATAACTACACTTACCTTCCTTACCAAAACCTTCTAGATAGGGATGAATATTCTCTTTGACCGAATAGTCTGCATTTGATTTTGTCAAATTACAATTACTACAACATGGGATCAAATTGAAAAAGGATAAAGCCAATAAGGGATGACTACTTTTATCCAAAAAATGATCGAGTTGTGGGCTGGCGATTTTCTGCTTTCCTTTTTTTACTGCTACAACAGATTGCCGATTGCAACAATAGCGGGTCTTGGCTCCTAAACTAGAACAGAGTTCGCTATTGTTCCAGCCATTAAAACCATCTTTTCCAGTAAGTTTTGAATAATTGAATATTGGAAATAGAATAAAATCAAAAGTAGTCTTTCCATTTATTGTTTTCTCTTTAAAAGCCCATGAATATTGCTTTTTGAAATAAGCATCTAATTCCTCTAAAACATCATATGCCAAAGGTCCCAAGGACTCCTTTGGCACAGGCTTCGAAAATATGTACGGTT
>CAZOLU010000406.1:0-4153 GCA_964580485.1 uncultured Saprospiraceae bacterium
TGGGATTGGCAACGCGCATGGGGCATCAGATTTTTTCTGCAAAAATACGAAAAAGTAGGATTCTTGGAGGTGCAGTTTCCCCCCAAGGTCTGTGAGCCATAGACCTAAAGCTGAAATGTTTGCTAACGGTCTCGTGTATGAGAAGTAGCGGATTTCAAGCCACTGAACTGTCAGATAGCAATATACTTAATTGAACGCAAAAGCGGTTCAAGTTTGCACTTAGAACCGCTTTTGCTTATGCACTGTGTTGGCAATGGTTATGTTATTTGATGCTTTGTAAACCCTGACATCACCTTACCCATTATCCTGATTTTCCCCCAACGTGGTGTCATTCGTAAGTTATACACTAAAACTTTAGTAAGAAAACCAGGCAGAATACTTGTTTTACGTCCTATTGCTTCAATAATAGGAACCCCCACATCTTCAGGCTTCAAACTCATATTCATTTTCATGTTGGCTCTGGCAGAAAACCCACTTTCAACAGGGCCCGGGGCTGCTGCCAAAACATCAATTCCTTCCTCTTTTAATTCAATTGCTAATGCCTCACTAAGAGATTGTACGTATGCTTTTGTTGCTGCATAATTTGCCGCATTTGGAACTCCTTGAAAAGCAACCATGGAGCTTAAAAAGACGATTGCCCCTTTTTTTGATTGACTTTTCATTTTGTTAGCAAAATGATGAGCCATAATTAATACTGCTTTGCAATTCAAATCGAGCATATTCATTTCTTGCTTTAAGTCTGCGTTGATGAATTTACCCGATGTGCCAAATCCAGCATTAAGGACTGCAATTCCAATGTTTAGGTGATCGGTTTCTTTTAGAAGTATGTCAACATCTTCTATAGTTGAAAGGTCACCTTTTATTGGAATACTTTCTGTTCCATATTCATCAAATAAATGGGTACTTAATGCTTCCAATTCTTGCTCTCTTCTTCCAGTGATGACCAGCTTAAAACCAGCCTCACCAAACTTAATGGCTAGCTCCCGTCCGATGCCAGAAGTTGCACCTGTGATAAGAACCCATTCATGGTAGTTCTTTTTAAACCTTTTGATTGTTTTTTGTGATATTTTCATTTCTCTATGTTTTCAGATTTTAATTTGATTTGAGCCAGCCATTCATCATGGAGGCGTTCTAATTTATTGGGGACAAACACTTTCTGAAGAAAGGTCATAAAGCCATGTTGTGCTTCACTTGTAATCAGTTTGCAACCATTTTCAGTGGGAATAATGAGCCAAGCATGGTAGCCTCGAATACTTTTCTTGTTTGACTCCCAGCTCAACCGATAAGGAGCCTCAAACTCTTTGATCGTTGATGTAAAGTCCAAACCCATGGTTTTCCATGTAAAAACTGACTTTTCTGAAAGTCGCCCATCCGTATTATCTATAAGCTTTAATTCGCTTGCTCCTTCATAATACTCCTCCCATTCATCTGCTTGTATCAATACAGACCAAACGGTTTCAGGTGAAGCATTGATGTCTATTTCATTGTGAACAAAAAATTTAGATTCTTCGGGTTTGTAATCCTCGGGCCATCGAATCTCTTTCGAGTTTGGATGGCTTCGCTCGACAGATTTTTTCACCGAATAGCAGCCTGCTGTAGAAAAGGCAATGAAACACAGCATCAATATTTTACTCGTTACTGTTGTAATTGATTTATTTCTGTTCTTCATAATGATTAAGATTTTAAAAACGGTTGCCCATAAAGAGCTTGTATTAAAACATACGCTGCTAGTAGCGTATAAATAATTGCTAACCAGAAGGTTAGTCTAGTATCCCTTAAGACATAGTAAGAGGCAATGGGCAAAACTTGAAGTGCGTGCATTCCAATGAAGTGAGCAACTCTTGGATCGCCATATTCTCTGGTCCAATTCAAAAAAGGAATAGCCTTACCGCCTGAAGAAGCTCCTATCGTGTGTGATAGGCTTGCTCCCATCACAAAACCCTCCAGTGAGAATATGAAGAAAAGAAGTAAGCCTATTCTAATAGACCACACGTAGTAATCTGGTAGTTCAGGGAGTGGTGTCTGAAAGAAGCGAATAGCTAAAACCAGCGTAATGAAAGACACTACCGTTGCAGCAATAGCCATCAAAGCATAGAGTCCTCCATAAATTGGAGTAGACAAGTTATAGTGCGATAACTGCCCCCTTCCTGCTTGAAATCCAATGTAGATAATTTCAAAACCAAGCATCAAAACAATGAGCCAATTCATGATTTGTATGCTGTTATCTTGTGGCAGATAACTCATTAACCAGGCAATCGTCCAGCTGAAGATTCCAATGGAAAGCGCAAACTTTATGGGCTTGAACCATGCATTCGTGCCAGATACTTCTATTGAAGTGATTTGACTGAGTACTACAAATAGTACAGCTAATATGAAGTTGACCACTCCAAATATGAATAGTAATTCATTCTTGGATTTTAATGTACCAATGAACGCTATCTTATCTGAGTTGAATGTTTACAATTACAGTTTGCCCTTCAGTAACCGTGATAGCAGCATCTTCAAAATCTGGAGGTCCAAATTTGATTCTGGCATCATTGGCAAAGCCAATGGGTTCTTTAGGAAAGCCCACAAAATTTGTTTCTAGCTTTTTGTTGTTGTTTTGATCCTGGAATACAACAGCTGCATAAGTTCCTACGGGAACATTCTCAAGCAATACTTCCATATTACTTTGATTAACCGTCACATCTTTTCCCCTGAATTGCTTCCCAACCTCAGGAAAGTTTTCTTTCGTGAATATTCCTGTGGAAATAGAGCCGCCTTTGTCGGCTTGTATTCCACTCACTTTAAAAAGTACACTACCTGTTTGGGCTTGAACGGATAAGCTGATTAGAAAAAGAGTCACAATTGATACTACTAATTTTACCATGTCTATTTTTTTTGATTACATGGCAAATTTGCAGGGAAATGGCTCTGAAAAACGATAACAAATGTTTAGGCTTTTAGGGTAGCCTGCTTTTTTTAATCCTACTAAGGTGAATTGGCGTGATTCCGAGATAGGAAGCAATCATGTGCTGTGGAACACGGTTGTGGATATTAGGAAAGATTTGATTCATCAGTTCGTACCGCTGTAGAGGAGAAAGTGTATATAAATGTTCGATACGCCTATCTAAATAGGTGAAGTAATATTCGGCAATAAGTCTTCCGAGTTTTTCTCCTTCCCGCAAGTTAATGTATCCCCATTCGATGGCATCTCTTGGTAAGACAATAACTTCAGTAGCCTCCATAGCTTCTAATAGGTAGCTGGATTTTTCCCTTGTCAAAAAGGCTCGATAATCAGCAATGAACTGGTTTTCTATAGCAAAATGAACGGTATGCTCAGTACCACCTAAATCAAAAATCTTTACTCTGAGTATGCCACGCTCTATAAAATATACTTCGTCAATAATCTTTTCGTCTTCACTTAAAATTTCCTTCTTCTTGAACGTTCTTCGATAACACATGGACATAAACTCTCCTGACTCACTTTCAGTAAGCTTTATCATGTGTGATATAGCATTCTTTAGGATTTCCATTTTCTAATTAATGCCAACGGTTTGGCTATGCGCAATGGCTAATTTAAAACTGCTTACTTAGCAACTAAAGATAAAAATAGAAAAAAGAAAGAAAATTTCGATTGTCTGCAAAACTGCCATTGCGCATAGGTGATGTTGTGCTTTATTTACTTATTTTTCAAATTAGAGCATGCCGATAATTAGCTGAATCAATCAGTCCGGAGCTGCCAAGTAAAACGGGACATTGAGTTAAGCAACTTTAGATAATTTTCCCCTAGGTCTGTGGCTCACAGACCTAAAGCTGCTACCAATCAGTTTCGTAATGGGTTCATAATCCAAAAGTATCGTTTTATTCCTCGTAAAACCTTGCCGAAGACCATAAATAGTCTTCAGGTAGTCTGATAATTACCATTTTTCTTGTAAAGGATTTAGGTGAATATATTCCAGCTTTTACTCTAGCATTTCTTATGGTACTGGTCGATTGATGAATGCACATTATACTATGGTGTGTGAGCCATAGACCTAGGAGAGGAAAACAACTTTAGCAAGTCCCCATTTCAATAACAAAGTGCTATTGAGTTTTTTTCAACCAAAAACCTCTCAGACGTTCTGTAAAAGCAAGTTCCCATTTTGTTTTGTGCAAACATTTTAAATTTTTC
>CAZOLU010000407.1:0-4141 GCA_964580485.1 uncultured Saprospiraceae bacterium
CAGTAGCAAGGGTTTACATTCATGGGTTTGTGTAATTCTATGTCTAGTTTTGCTTCAAAGCATTGAGGTATAATTTAATACCAGTACTATTGGTCAAAACTAAAGTACCTTCTTCCATTCTATAACTCTGACGGCCTCTAAGGGCTAGGATCATCAACTCATGCATTTCATTACTACAACAAGCATTTTTACAATCCAATTCATCTACACTAAGTTGTAGGTAGTTTCCAATCGTATTAGAGTATTTTGTTTGGCATTTGTTAGAAGACCAACCGATAGTCATCAATTTTTCATCAAAGACTACTGCAGGCTTGTCCTTGAAACGGTGCTCTCTACCCTCTTGCCAAAGTCTTTCAATCATCCACTCTGTACCAGCAAATTTAAAAGGCTCTGGAGTGTGATATACTGGCTCTTTTTCCAAAATATAAGTCGCTGTTGGAGATGTTAAAGTAACCACTCCTTTGCTAATGCTGAATACGATATCACCTTTCAGATGTGTGTACACCATATAAGCAGTTTCACCCAACTCTTTAGGAATGTCCGCCACACGATCTCCAGCAGGCTGACAAGCATAATCTCCTTCAATCGTTAAATGCTCTTTTGGACTAAAGCTACTCTTTGTAATACAACTTCCATGATCTCCGAAACCAATAGCTGTTTCTGATTTACTAAAATCAAGGCTAATAGGAAAGTCAGGCTTGTATGTTCTTCTTTGTAATTCCACACTTTTTACGTACCAAGTTCCTTTAATCAATTCGTTTACCGACTTGGTTTCTACTATTGGCGAAATTTCTTCAGTTTTTTCACATTGTATAAAAAATACGATGCCGACGATAGCGACTAATAATCCTACAATTGCAATCTTTTTCATAGTTTGATGTTTTTGTTTGATCCTGTAATAATTACTATTACAAGTATATCGCAGAAAAAGCAGAAGAACAATGACGGCTATCAGTTCAGTAGTTGATCTAGGTCGCTTTTCATTTTTTTTAATCGATTACAATCAATTTCAGGCTCTTTTGTATAGCTCCATGCTTAAACTTTAGGAAATAAACGCCTGCTACTAGGTGTTGAATATCTAAACTGGTATTCCAACGCAGGGCATCTACCTCGTATGCTCTTTGCATCAACAAGCGACCATTGACATCCCACAACTCAAGTTCAATTGGTTCTCCAGCAACGGCTCCATTGAAATCAAGCTGTACTAGATCTCGAGCGGGGTTGGGTAAAACTGCAATTGCGGCAGCTTGGTATTGATTGTTTAAAGCTACGATTTGGGAATATTCCAACTCACCATATAGATCTACCGATTTAAGGCGATAGTAATTCCAGCCATTCAAAGGTTGTCTATCCAAATAATTATATGCTATGGGTTCAGAGGAGTTGCCCAGCGCTGGTATCTCTACAATTGTTTCAAAACTCAAGCCATCGGCAGAGCGTTCTAGCTCAAAATGGCTGGGATCGACCTCCTTGGCTGTTTCCCAAATCAAATAATTCCCTGTCTGTTGTTGTTCTCCTTCAAATCTCAGCAACTCAACCTCTAAGAGATCTTCTACAATGGAATCGGAAAAAGTCAGGGCATAATTGGAAAAGTCGGAAAAGGCCGTGGTCGTAGAATCATTTACCCGAACCCCTCCATTAGTAAAATCCCAAGGCTGAGCAATAGCATCTTGTTTTAGTAAAGCATAATAGCCCTGTCCCCAAGGTTGTGTAAAGGTCCAAAAGCTACTAGGCTGTACACTGACCTGATAGTTACCTCCAAATAAGTTGCTGTTTTCTTCAATTTGCCAAAAGCCTTCCTCCTCGGCTTGTAGGATATTGGCAATCGCTCCGTTGATGGTTTGAAAACTTACATTATTGACCGCAAGGGGACTGGGAACATTATCGTTGAAACTTCCGACTAGGAGATCCACACCCAACAGATTATTAGGGGTAATAAACATCGGCTCATAGTAGCTGTCGCCACCTGCATGATCTGAGCCCACATCAAAACGGTAGGTTCCTGTGCTGTTGATCGTTCTCCCTAGATTTCCTACAATATGCCCCCCAGTTCGACTGACGGCATTGGTGTTAGCATTGAATACGTAAAGGGTATCGGTATTCGTTTGCACATAATTACCTAAGCTGGTAGGTAGATTTAAGAACAATTGATTGTTGATATGCAGATTTCCATTGTCTAAGGCTTTGACATTTGTACCAGTAAACGCTACATCATAGTATTCTACGGTGCTAGCACTAGCTGTTCCACTAGCAGTGATTTGAATATTATCCACAATCACACTACCATTAGTTAAACCTAATCCAAAATCTCGCACAGTTGCTCTAAAGCCAATGTAGAAGTCTGAAGAGGCTCCACTTAGGTTGAGGGTTGCCGTTCCAGAGCTTGCTCCGCTAAAGGTACCGCCAGGCACAGCGGTCCAAGGCGCTGCTGCGGCTGTTTTTTGAAAAACTTGCAGCTCTACTAGTCCAAAACCTGCCATTCCATCCAGCAACTCATAATCAAAACTTAGTGTTGGATTGGTAGTATTCGCACCAAAGTTGATCGATGGACTTTCCAGTCGGGTCACCTCATTCAATGCTCCAAAAGCTAAAACTGTCATATCTGCGGTTTGGGCAGTGAGGGAACTAGCTTCATTGTTCACAAAGCTGCTTGTTCCAGAAAGGGCTGTTGCTGTCCAGCCAGCTATGTTTCCTACAATATTTGCCCCATTAGGAATATCCGGATTTTCAAAATCTTCGGTAAAGATCGTTACAAGGCTAGAACCTGCACTTAGCTGGGTGCGAATCAACTGATCACATAGGCCATCTAAGGTAACTTGCCCTCCCGTTAAAGCATAATTTCCTGTGAGTTCGGGCAAAGGCCCTCCACATTTAGCCAACTGAAATTCACCTCCAGTCATAATCAAATTACCATCACCCTGTACGGTATGGGTATTGGCATCTAAAATTCCTGATAAAATTCGGAGGGTAGCTGGACTAGCAAAATTGTGATTGACATTAGACAATAATGCTGCCACGACTCCAGCACTTTTATTCACCACCACATTTCCAAAATCCTGATCTACATCAAAACTTAAATTGGCATCACTGCTAGGATCTACACAAGTTCCACAAGCATCAATAAGGCGAATGCTGCCATTGCTTGGATCAAAGATTCCTGCCGTTTTAGTCAGATCTTTGTTAATGAATAGGGCATTTGTAGCCAAATCAACGGTCCCCGTGGTACTAATTCGCAAAGATCGAGCAATGAGATCATTTTCTAGAGTCAGATCTGAGGAAGCTACATCTACATCTACATCATACATAGTACCTGTCCCACGGTAGAGGGAAGCGGCATTGGCAAAAATTACATCAGCATTGGGGTTGATATTGTCTGTGCTTACAACACCTTCATTCAGCAGATCTTCATCAATCGTCAGCGTATTATTCCCCGTAAGGGTAATGCTGCCAAAATTACAGACATTACGAGCCACCGCAGCCGCAGCAATAGTTGGCATAAAAGTACCTACCAGATCCGCAGAAGAAGGCACTAATACATCATCGCTGTTTGTAGGCACAGCCCCCGAAGACCAGTTAGAGGCCGTATGCCAGTCGTTGGAAGTTGTTCCTTCCCAAACTATGGAAGATCCAGCAGCGCCAGAGGAAGTTCCAGTAATTACAATATCATCCACTGCAAAACCTGGATCAGTTGCCCCTATCCCAGGATCGAGATTGGTCCATCTAAACCCAATTCTTAATGTAGTAATATTTTCACAAGCAGGAGGTAATGCAATACTGAAAGGTTGTAAAGTGGTATTCCCTGCTCCAGTTTTAGTCATATCCGAAAGGAAATTCCAGGTCGCTCCATTATCTGTACTATATTCTAATATGGCATTATCTTCTGCATTCCCTTGTTCGATATACTCATAAGAAAGTGTTAGTCCTGTAATGGCCGTAGTGTTGATTGTGGTAGAAATGGAACGCCGATCCGTATTTGTATATCCTATTGCGCCTAATTCTCCATAATCATAGCCTAAATCGCCAAAAAAACTAGCTCCTGTAGACACATGCAAATCGTTGTCAACTCCACTACCTAAATTAGAGATATAGAAGGTGTTGGGAGCTGTACCTTCTCCTCCAACAATCTGATTAAGTGTTCCCC
>CAZOLU010000408.1:0-4116 GCA_964580485.1 uncultured Saprospiraceae bacterium
TTCTAACTCTGCACCAAGTTGTTGAAGTTGATTTTCACGTAGGTCTAGCCACTGTAAGGCATCTAATGCAGCTATTTCTTCGGGTAGTTTTGTTAAAGCATTGACAGAAAGATCCAACCATTCTAAACTTTTCATTTGCCCAATAGCTGCTGACAACTCCTCCATTTCTATTCCCGTCAGATCTAATTCTTCTAGATGTTGAAGCTGAGTAATTTGTAAAGGGAGTTCCTTTAAAGGGTTTTCTTCTAAATTTAGATGCTTAAGTTGTTGGAGCGAGCCCATAGCCAAAGGTAATTCCTCTAATTGATTGGCAGAAAGATCCAAAATCTCTAAGTCTACACACTGCCCAATACTTTCAGGGAGTAAGGCCAGCTGATTGGAGGATAAGTTTAGATTTTGAAGATAAGCTAAATCTCCTATATCTTCTGAGAGTACTTTCAATCCAGTATTTGAAAGATCCAACTCTCTCAAACGGCTTAGTTTCGTTAATGCAGCAGGAAGTTTTTCAAAAAAATTAGCTTCTAGGTCCAACACTTCTAAGGCCTCGAGTTGAGCAAAGCTTTCAGGAAGCTGTTGTAGTTGATTTTCAGAAAGATCTAACCAACGGAGCATTCTCAACTCCCCTATAGTTTCAGGCAACACCTCCAATTCATTCAGCTCTAGCAATAATTTTTTCAGTGCCTTGAGCTGTCCCAAACTCTGAGGTAATCTCTTGAGGTGATTGTTTTTGAGGTCTAGG
Organism: uncultured Saprospiraceae bacterium; assembly: GCA_964580485.1. Lineage (GTDB taxonomy): Bacteria > Bacteroidota > Bacteroidia > Chitinophagales > Saprospiraceae > Saprospira. Next base: position 740 of record CAZOLU010000408.1, read on the forward strand.
CGCTCCAGAGCCTTCCACGGGTCAAGCTGATCGGGTAAGTTCTCCAATCCATTCGCAGAGAGATCCAACCAACGCAGCACTCTGAGTTCCAAGATTTCTTCTGGTAATTCATTCAAAAAATTATCAGATATATCCAACCACTCTAGGTTTTGAAGCTTAGCAAAAGCTTTGGGGAGCTGAGTCAACTCATTATCTTCCAAATTTAGCTTTCGTAGTGCTTGCAACTGCCCAAAACCCTCTGGCAAATCCTTGATATTCTTGTTGCTCCAATCTAGTAGTTCTGTATCTTCTTGCTCAATCAACCTTTGTATTTCCTGCTCCATCATGATAGATCAACTTATAGTAGTATTTTGAATAAAAATCCTTTTGTTTTCAACCATCAATATATAATATTTTCGGCTGATTTTTCACAAAAGCAGGGCGGAGTTTTCGGAAAAGAAAAATACCAAATTCAAGACTTGTAATATTCATTTTTTTTGGTATTTTACTTCTGTATAACAATTCCCATCCTCCTAAGTTTACTCATATATGAGATATGGTTACCTCAAATGTCACCGAATAAAGCATAGTCAGATGACATATCAAACACTCCTAACCCTAGTCCTTGCAATCTGTTCTGCACCATACAGCTTTGCGCAGTATTTATTGACTGAATCAGAACTAGCACAAACTAAAACCTATCGAGATTTAGATGAAGCAATTGCTAACCCTGATTTTGTATACATTTTAGATGTTCGTTCACAAAGTCTAAAAGAACTCCCTAAAGAAATTGGGAAATTACACAAATTACAAAAGCTTTTCCTTCAAGGTAATGATTTAAAAAAATTACCAAGATCTATTGCCAAATTAGAGCATTTGCAGGTACTTATCTTAGAGAAAAATCAATTTAAAGAATTGCCTAAGGTGGTCAGCAAACTCTCTAATCTTCAAGTATTAGAGATGCGTTACAATATGGTAAAAGAAATTCCTAAAAGTATCCGTCACCTCAAAAAACTAGAAGTTTTAGACCTCAGAGATAACCAACTGAGTAAAATTCCAGCTCAACTATGTGAGTTAGAAAACCTAAAACGTCTGGAACTCGCCTACAATAGTATACAGAAGATCCCCGAAAGTTTTGCCCAACTCAAAAAGCTGAAGCATTTTAATATTGCGGGGAATCCCATTCGCCTACTTCCTCCCGAGATTTATAGTATGCAAGCCATAAGGGTTTTGGATGTAGGACATACCAGTCACTTACATCCTGCCTTAGTTATTGAATTTGCCTATATGCTACCTCATTTGGAGGAGTTGTATTGGGATGCCTGTGATTTGAATGAGGTACCCGAATTTTTATCTAAACTTAAGAAGCTTAGAAAGCTGGTATGGAATGAAGCCAAAGGCGATAGTTTACCCTCTGCCATCAGTCAATTGCCAGCCTTAGAAGAATTGCATCTCAATAATGCATCGGAATTGTCGTGCTTGCCTCAAAACTTTGGTCAACTTAAAAATCTCAGGCGGCTGACTGTTGAAAATACAAAGTTGAAGGCACTACCTGCAAGTTTTGGGGAGTTGAGTAATCTAAAAACGCTTAATTTAGAAGGCAACCAACTAGAGAAGCTCCCCTACTCCTTTCAACAATTGGAACAGTTGCAAGTCCTCAATTTACGCAAAAACCAACTAGAGCAAATTCCTGATTTTATTAGTAAGCTACCCAACTTACGCCTCATTCAACTACAAGACAACCCTTTGAAAACACTGCCTGGAAGCATAGAGCAGATGCAGCAACTCAGTGGTTTATACCTCAATGGTACCCAAGTGAGTAAAGAACTAATTCAACGCCTAAGGGAAATTTTGCCGTATACTGATATTCAGTACTAAAGTGTAAGGTATGGTTTAATTTTCCAGTATGTACCATAGCCATCATCAAACTCAAAAAAGGTACGTAAAATCTCTGGGTTGGTGTAGGGCCCATGCTCTTTGCGATAACGAACAATGGCATTGGCATGTTTCCATCGTAGATAAGGGTGACTTTTCAACTCCTCTGCGGTAGCTGTATTTAAATTGATTTTTTGAATCTGCCCCTCACAGCGCAGCTGCTTGCGAATACGCAAAAAGGTAGAGTCGGGCAAGCCATACACTTCGCCCAATTGCGACACATCAGCAAAGCCGCCCAAGGCCTCCCGATACTTGACAATTCGCTTGGAAAAGGCGGTGCCTATCCCCCTGAGTTTTTGAAAATCTTCGGCACTTGCTTGGTTGATTTCTAAAATTATTGCCGTTGGGGAGGACGAAGTTTTATTGGGGTGCTTAGAGTTTTGAGGCTTGGTGGCTATTTTTGGACTTTGCAAACTATCGGGCAATTGAATATAGGCCACAAGGCGGTCATAATCCTTGGGATCTAGAGTATAAATTTTTGCCAAATCCGACTTGATGCGAAACTGCCCCCCTTTTTCACGATAGTTCAATATGCTTTGTGCAGTTCGGGAGGAAAGTCCCAAGCTCATCAATTCCTCTTTGCTCGCCTGATTGGGATTGAAGGGAAAAAGCTCGATGGGTCGGGTATCATCTTTTTTATCTTTAGGCTCATAAGTTTTTTCGTAGCGTTTTTTGGGGTACGCCCTCTTTGAATAATTGTTATAAGCTTTAGTTTTTTGGGCTTCAGCCCAGGCAATATCCTCCTCAAAGGCGCGAACTTCTGCTGCAAAAGCCCCCGTTTCCATTTTTTGTTGACTACCACTATAAGCTAGCCACCAACTAGCAGCAGTAATCACTAGCAAGATCAGCAACAACAATAGGGCTGCAATTCGCTCTGTTTTATTATGATAAAAATAGGCCTTCCACATAATTACATTGGGTTGTAAATAGGAAAGTTGTTTAAAGCTATTCTTTTAGATGAAATTTTCAAACAACTTCAGAATCAAAACCATAACTTTTTGATTGGATGGACTCTAATTTAAGAAAAATATTTGGATCTCCAGCAGAAGCTAGCACTTCCTATTCCCTCTAGCCTACAAGCTGCGATACACCCCTACTTTCATAAATGCCATGATGAGCAGAGCGGATGTTGCAAGTAAAAGCAAGATTGCTGAAACATAAAAGCTTAGAAGGGTGTAGCTTAGTATGAGTAGGCCTAAGACCAGAGCAAAGCTAAAATCTCTCCAAATGAGCCTTCGGAGTCTTTCTTTACGCAAATCGACATTTGTACTATAATGAATATAACTTTGATCAATCCACTGAACACCGATAAAAAGCAACATGATACCTGGTATTATCGGAAGTACCAATAGCAGAAAGATATAAATATTCGCACCCAAAGTAAATAAGGTACCAAAAATTCCCAAAAAGATCAATGTTCCCCCAGTAAGTATAGATACTACCCCCAAAGTTTTAAGCTCAAG
>CAZOLU010000409.1:0-4107 GCA_964580485.1 uncultured Saprospiraceae bacterium
GACTCCTTCGGAGAAAGGCTAGGGCTGGGCTGCTGTCAATTTTCGATCCTCTCAGCTCGAACCTGGAATTTAACTTAAACATGCTATTAGACAAAAATACTACGGTTTCTTTGACGAAAAAAGAATTGAGATCGTTTCTAGTTTTAAAACCTAATCATATCCTAGACATAACGTAAAACCGTACACAAATTCAAGCTCAATGAATTTTACTGAATCCTTTCCCTAGGGATGCTCCAAAGGAGTCCTTAGGGCCTTTTGCATAGACTTCAGATAGCCCCAAACCCACTCAAAAAAAACTAAAAAAAGTAGTATCTTATAGCCATTCTATCATCATTCACAAAATTAGAATCAAGATGCGAACATATATATGGATGCTGCTACTTTGTAGTCTAGTTGCACAAGTGCATGCACAAAGCGAAAAAATTCATAAGGCCGTACTTGTAGAATTGGAAGAAAATCCAGTAGTAGAATGCCTGGTGCTGATGCAAGAACAAGCCGATTTGAGCGCCGCAAGCGGCTTTGAAACTCAAGCCGAGAAAGGCCGATACGTTTTTCAGCAGCTCCGCCAAACGGCAGAACGCACACAAGTCGAAGCCCTCGCTATTTTGAACAATGCACAAGCCGCACACCTGAGTTTTTACATTGCCAATGCCATTTGGGTAGAGGCCGACCTTCAGCTTTTGGAAGCGCTTGCTAGCTTAGAAACAGTGGCCGCTATTCTGCCCAACCAAAGCATTCAAGCACATTTTCCCAAGCCAGCATCCAGGGCTAAAAATAACGATTTGGTCGAGTGGGGCATTTCAAAAATTCAAGCACAACGGCTCTGGGAATTGGGAATTCGAGGGCAAGGTGTTGTTGTGGGCGGACAAGACACGGGCTATGAATGGGAACATCCCGCCATCACCAATCAATATCGAGGTCGAACAGCCAATGGGGTAGATCACAATTACAGTTGGCACGATGCCATTCATGATGTGCATCCCCTCAACTCCGATTCGCTCAATCCTTGTGGCTTCGATAGTCGAGTGCCCTGTGATGATCATTCACATGGTACGCACACGGTAGGTACGATGGTTGGTGATGCTGGCCCTGATCATAGAATTGGAGTGGCTCCAGAAGCTCAATGGATTGGTTGTCGGAACATGGAACGAGGTTGGGGCTTACCCTCCTCTTATATCGAATGTTTTGAGTGGTTTTTGGCTCCAACCGACCTTGATAATTTGAATCCTGACCCATCTAAAGCACCTCAGGTGATTGCCAATTCTTGGGGTTGCCCGACTTATGAGGGCTGTGTGCCCGAAAATTTTGCCGTTATGGAAATTGCGGTAAATCATCTCCGTGCAGCAGGGGTTGTCGTGGTGGTTTCTGCTGGGAATGACGGCCCCGAATGTAGTTCTATTAAAAATCCAGCTTCTATTTTTGAGGCTTCTTTTACCGTAGCAGCTTCTAATCAGGACGATAGTATTGCTCCTTTTAGCAGTCGAGGTCCAGTTTGGAGTGATAATAGCGGGCGTTTTAAACCCAATGTGACGGCCCCTGGGGTAGCGGTGCGCTCTTGTGTAAGAGGCGGAGGATATGCAAGCTGGAGCGGAACGAGTATGGCGGGACCTCATGTGGCTGGTGCCGTAGCTACCTTAATCAGTGCTGATCCAAGTTTGGCGGGTAAGGTGGATCTGATTGAAGAAATTTTGATGCAAACCGCAGTACCTATTTATACCAATCAAGTTTGTGGAGAGCTTTCAGGGCAGCAACAGCCCAATCACACTGCAGGATGGGGTAGGATTGATTTGTGGAAAGCTCTAACCCTAGTTCGCCCAGATTTGGTGAACAATACAGCACCCAATCAATATGTGATGCGAGTTTTTCCCAATCCTAGTCCAGGTACTTTTTTAGTCAGCTTGCCTACGGATATGGGAGCCTTAACTCTTAGGGTGTTTAATACTTTAGGACAAGAGCTTTATACACAGCATACTGAATTTCAGCGTGTACAGCAAATGGATATTTCTTCTTTGCCCAATGGTTTGTACATCTTGGTACTAGAGTCGGATGCTGATTCTAAAAAGCGTTTTAGCACTAGAGTCTTGAAACGGTCGAATCCATAGGCTTTAGTTTTTCTTAACGTAGGAAATAGAAAATCCCTCCACCTAAATGCAGATGGAGGGATTTTTAATTTCACCATGTTGTAATTACTCCAAGCGTAGTTTTAGGGTTTTACTACCCTGAGCACTTTGTACACGTACAAAATACATGCCTGCAGCTAGATCCTGCAATTGATTCAATTCGATTTGGTGAATACCCGCAGGAAGTTGACCATTGTGAATGATTTGCAACTGGCGACCATAAACATCCAAAAGTTCTACTTGAAGATCTGTGAAATCATTCAATTCTAAGCTAAGTGTGGCATAAGCCTGTGCAGGATTTGGGAAAACATTCAATCCCCCAATGGCATCCTCTAGCAAATCAACAGCTACAGGTACTACGTTTATAGTATCTGTGAAGCTAGTGCTACATCCCTCATCATTGGTAACCGTCAAACTTACTACATAGCTACCAGGACTGCTGTAAGAGTAGGTAGGACTATCATTTATAGTTTGATTACCATCACCAAAACTCCATAAGACAGAGCTATAGGTGCCAGAGGTATTATTCACAAAAGTAATATCTAGACCAGACAAGGTTTGAGAGTAGTTGAAACTTGCAATAGGTGTTGGGCGTACGACCACATGTACCACATTAGAAGTATCCGCACCACAAGAATTTTGAACAACTGCACGCAAGTAAAGATCTGCATTAGGATTCACAGCAAAGCTATTTCCTGAATTAGAACTTCCTACGAAGTTAACTCCATCGGCAGATTCTTCCCAAATGATAGTACCTGTTTCGCCAGCTAGGCTTACATTCGTTCCAGCACCAGCACAAACCGTATCCATCGACAAGCTTGCTGTACCACCTACAGGTCCTTGAGCAATGCTGATATCTACACCATTATCTGGACTTGTAGTGTTGGGGTTAGATGCTACTACACGGATGCGATACTGCCCACCTGCTGCAACGCTAGGAATCGTTGCGGTGATTGGAGTAGCCGTAGTAGCAGTTACAGAACCAATATTCGTTGGACTTGCAAAACTACCTGAAGCATCAGAAAGCTCTGCAGTAAACTGATTACCTGCGCTATAAGATCCAGTTAGACCATAGTTGATGGTAATTTGATCTCCAGGGCAGAAGCTAGTACCTGAGAAGGTTGGAGCAGCAATAGAACTAGAGGCTAAGCCCACAACATTGACATTATCAATACCAAAAGCAGGTTCAGAAGCCGAAAATGTAAGCGTATTCACAAAACGGAATCCAAAACGAAGAGTTGCTGTATTACCAGGTACTTGAATGGTTTTCAACGCCCAAGTAGTTTGGTTAAAGATATTCCCTTCTGCCAGCAACCAAGTGCTACCTCCATTGGTACTGTAATACACCTCTCCGTAAGTCGCATTACTTCCTCCTAAAATGTAATGGAAAGATAGTTCTACCGTATCATAAGCAGAGGCGTTAATATCCGTAGACATTTCGGTAAAGTAATTCTCGTCATTTACACAAAGTAAGCCCCCATCTGAAGCAATGAAATTAGCATTCAATACTCCAGCCGTTACCCCAGCAGCACTACAAAGGTGCATATAAGTACTTGTGGTATTGCTTTGAAAGGTTTGAGATGGCGTAGTAGGAATATTCGTGCTTGTGAGTCCACAAACACTAATGATCCCTCCAGTATAGTTATCATTCACCAACCAAGTATTAGAACCCGAAGCCGTAGAAGAAAGGTCGGTAGTGTTCAAGGTGAACTGATGTCCAGTACCTTCAAAATCCTCTGAAAAGAGATTTACCTGTGCCTGCGAAATCATAGGACTCAAAAGCCCTAATAAAACCATTGAAAATAGTAAATGCTTTGACATCTTGTAATAATTTATAATTTGAAATAATTTTAGAATAGATTGTAGATCCTTTTCACCTTAAATCTGTTGTCATTAGCATGAGCTTTATAACATTTTCCAAGATAAAAACTTTTCTACAGCCTTCTTATTTTAAGTTAGTATTAAAAAATTATGTCTTATAATTGAA
>CAZOLU010000410.1:0-4081 GCA_964580485.1 uncultured Saprospiraceae bacterium
GCCTCAAAGCCTTTGCAGAGGCTGGTGCTAATGTATTTTTGAGCTGTGATAATATTCCAGATAGTTTACTAAGGAGCTTTTTAGGAGAAGATGACTGCCAAAATGAGCTATTGGATAAAAGATACTTAAATCATGTAGAAGCTTCAAAGATTCAAGCTGCTTTCACCCATCCTGCTTTACAGACCCAGAACTACAACTTTACATTTAGAAAAAGTAAAAAAGATTCTGCCAGCCACTATTGGCCCTATATCGATATTTACTATTTGTGTGGTTATGGAGATTACAACTTTGATCAGTTAGGGTATTTCCATGCTCGATTGGCAGAAGCGAAATACACCAATTTTGTACGGATTAAAATGGGAAAGGGATATATCTATTGGCATACCAACCCTATTCTGTTTAGCAATTTATATTTGAATGAAAAAAATGAAGCAGGCGATGGCTATGCTTATCTCAATGATATTCTAAAACACTTGGATACGGATCGGTTGATCTGGGATCATGCTAGTCTTTTCAGTCAGTTTGATGATTTCAGACCACCTAGAAATTATAGCAAGCCTCCAAGCCCAATGGAATATATCTTCTCGCAACCTGCCCTCACCTGGGCTTGGCTGATTTTAATAAGCATGACTATACTTTATGCCTTGTTTGGAGCGAAACGCCGCCAACGCCACATTCCTATCGAAGAGGGCAATCGTAATACCTCCTTGGAATTTGTACGCACCATCGGTCGGCTTTATTATCAACAACAAGATCATAAAGTGATTTTTGAAAAGTTGATGCAACTCTACCTTTCGCATCTACGTGAGCGCTATGGGGTCTTGGTTAAAGAGATGGATGACCTGACCATCAAGCGTGTGGTGATGCGTTCTGATATAGATTACTCCATTGTAAATGATATTTTTCAGGAATATATTCGACTGCATCAAAAAGTTAGTACAAACAAAAATGTAGTGATGACTTCCGAAACCTTAAATAACTTCTACAGCCTTCTAGAGCGCTTCTACATTGCAGAAGATGCCAGAAAGTTTCAGCAAACTTAGTATCAAAAATTTTAAGCCATGAATGAGAATCCGAACGAAAACGAAGAATATAAGCCTGCGGAAGAACAAAAAGAAATGCAACAGCAAGAGCTTAGTCGCTGGGGGCAAATTGATGGAGATGTTCTGAAAATTCAGGAAACCATCCACAAAGTACGTCATGAAGTCCACAAGATTATTATTGGTCAAGATGACATGATTGATCTGGTCTTGATTTCACTTTTTGCAGGAGGGCATGTACTGCTTGAGGGGGTACCAGGAATTGCAAAAACCTTGACCGCCAAGTTGATTGCACAAACCATTAATGTAGAATTTACGCGCATTCAGTTTACTCCAGATCTCATGCCTTCGGATGTAACAGGAACGACGATTTTTAACATGCAAAAATCTGAGTTTGTCTTTAATCAAGGCCCCATCTTTTCCAACCTTGTGCTGATTGATGAAATCAACCGGGCTCCAGCCAAAACACAGGCATCTCTTTTTGAGGTAATGGAAGAAAAACAGGTTTCGATCGATGGGGAAACCTATAAAATGAGCTTTCCCTTTATGGTACTTGCCACACAAAACCCTATTGAGCAGGAAGGCACCTATAAACTTCCCGAAGCTCAGCTCGACCGCTTTTTATTCCGCATTATTCTAGAATACCCTAGTTTGGATGAAGAAAAACAAATTCTCTATCGCTTTAAGGATGATTTCAAAAAACGTCAAACCCAAAAAGTGGAAGCGGTACTCAGCGCAGAGGAGATTTTGAAATGCCAGCAAATTGTAGAGCGTATTCATATCAAAACAGAATTGCTGGACTATATCGCGACCATGATTCACAACACCCGCAATCATGCAGATCTTTTCCTAGGGGCTTCGCCTCGTGCCTCTTTGGCCATCATGCAAAGTGCCAAGGCTTTGGCGGCTATCAATGGGCGAGACTTTGTAACGCCTGATGATATTCAATATGTGGCTTATCCTGTACTCAATCACCGTATCATTCTAACTCCTGAGCGAGAGATGGAGGGAATGTCGGTACGTGATGTAATCGATGATATTATTTCCAAAATTGAAGTACCCCGATAAAACCTAATCTGCCCTTCAGGGTAATTTTGCCCTGGGGGCTAGTATTTTTTGACTACTTTATAAGCACAAATTCATGCTTGGCCGCCGTTTGTTCTTCCGTTTTTTGGTAGTGTGTTCTTTTTTCTTACCACTTTATTTTTGGGTAGGAGCACTCAAGTATTTGTATAGCAATCAGGAGCTACAACGAATTGGAGTCAAAACCAATGCTAAAATCTGTAATATTGATGAGTTTACCGTAGAAGATGATGATGGTAATATAGATACCTATTATTATTACACCATCACCTATAAGGATGAACATGGAAGAACCTATCTGCGGCGCTTAGATGATATAGGTACTAGATACAGGATGGGAACGGAGCTTTCTGTCATTTATCATCCAGATACCCCTCGAGAACCTCAAATTTATAGCAGTTTCAACATAAAAAGCTATCCCTTCCTCAACCTGATCTTCTCTATTATTTTTTGGGGAGTCTGCCTACGCTACTGGATTTTTGACTTTATGCGAGAGAATATTGCCCAAGATATTTTGAATTTATAAGTTTTTGGGCCGATACTTTGCTATCTCCTTTCGAAGATGATCTTGCAAGGCTTCTAAACTCAACTGATCCATAGTCTCCTTGGGGATCAACAACTCCAAGACTTGTTGATCTTGCTCGACCCAGAAAACGGCGGGCAGGTCATATTGCTCCAGTATCGTTTCGCCAAAAGCTAGTGTAAACTCGTCTTTATGCAAGAAGGTGGGTTGAAAGTCTTGCAATTCTTCTTCGATAAAAGTTTTCCAACTCCCCTTCATTTGGGTAAGTCCATAGGTAATTGCACAAAGCGAGCAGGGATAAGTTTTGGGAGCAAAAAGCTTGTGGAGGCTATCCATCACTGCATTCCACAACCCAGCATCTGCATTGTAAACAAATAAGAGTGTGCGCATTATCCATCAATTTTATCTAAAAAAAAGCCAGACTCTATTCGAATCTGGCTTCTATAAATATTGCTAATATTCAGCTTCAAGAAAAACAACTAGATCTTAGTTGTACTCAAGATCCAAGATTCTTGATTCGTTAGGAACCAAAAACACAGGAGTAGTACTTTCCAGTTGTATCATTTGAACTAGTAGGACTACAACCGTTAAGATCTATGTAGCGAGTAGCACGGAATTCCTGAGGATAGATGCTTACGCTTGCACCATCATTAGGTACAGGAACAGTGAAAGAATAAGTACCACCGCTTACAGTAGTAGTAATAGTTGTATCTCTACCATTGTTACCTACACCTGGGAACTGATCCAAATCAAGAGTAAGTACCAATACAGTTCCGTCAGGAACCAACTCATCAGGGTTAGAACAGTCAGCCAAAAGCGTATCGTTGATCTGAGCGATTGCACGACCTTGAACAGTTGCAGTTAGGTTACCAATAGTATCGAATGCAACAGGTTCAGTGATTTTCTTACAAGAAGAGATAGTCAAAATTGTACCTAAAACCAAGGCAGCTAAAATTAAATTTTTCATATCTTTATTAGATTTTAATATTGATGTTTGACAAAGTTAATTATAAAAATATCGTAATGATATATTAGGTTGAGCTAAAAATTAGAAGTGGAAGAACAAGTTTAGAGCACCTCCAACATTACCAGTGAAAAGACCAAATTCGGTCAAAGTACCAGCATCAATTGTTTTTACTTCAACAGTACTACCAGTAGCTTCGTTCCAACGCTCGCTGATTACTTCGCTGCGGTTACGACCAGTGTAACGAAGTCCGATGTTGAACTCACCTCCGATAGAGATCTGAGGAGCAAAGAAGTACTCAACACCTACAAAACCATTCATTCCAGCAAAGAAGCTGTTTTGATTGGTTACTCTAATTGGACGGCTCGCAACGCGAGAAGAACCAGTACCAGGCCAAGCAGTAGAAGTAGGAGTTTGATTACCAATACCGAATTGGTTACCAAATTCGTGGTTGATGTTAGAAGTAGCCAT
>CAZOLU010000411.1:0-4074 GCA_964580485.1 uncultured Saprospiraceae bacterium
TTGAATACGGACTTCTTTCTAACTTTATGACCGATGAAACTCCTCCCGATAGCGGCGAAAGGTGGTTTTTTCAATTTTAGTACGTTCCATTTGGTCAATCTTGGCATAAATAGCCTCTAGCGATTCCATATCGGTTGCCCGAAAATACTGTCCTCCAGTTTCTTCAGAGATTTTTTGTAAAATAGCTTCGTCAATTTCCACCTCAGCAAAACCAAAAACAAAGCTACCATTAGGTTTTACGGCAATAGGGGTGCGTGCACGCCCACGAGTACCTACTCCAATAGAATACACCTTGATGCCATATTTTTGGGCAGCTTCTGCTGCTTGTAGCGGTTGTATATAGCCTGAATTATTTACTCCATCAGTAAGTAAAATGACTACCTTGCTCTTGGCTTCACTATCTTTTAGGCGACGTACCGCATTGGCGAGTCCCATTCCCAACGCAGTTCCCTCTGCAATCAGCCCACATTGTAGCTTACTCAAAAATTGTTTGAGAATGGCATGGTCTGAAGTAAGGGGACATTGGGTGTAGCTTTCTCCCGCAAACAAAACCAAGCCAATACGATCGTGTTTTCTACTGTCTACAAAATCTTGTGCTACTCGCTTGGCTGCATCCAAACGATCTTTGTTGAAATCCCGAGCCAGCATACTGCTCGAAACATCCATAGCCATCACAATATCAATACCCTCCGCCGTAACATTCTCTTTGGTGAGTACCGACTGAGGTCGAGCTAGTGCAAAAACTAGGGCCACCAACGCTAAGGCTTGCAAAATGAGTAAAGCTGGATGAAGACGAGTTTTCCAAGTATGGCTTCCTTGAAAGCCCGCAGTAGAAGAAAACTGCACCTCTGCATAGTATTTCTTGCGATAACGCCAATAGATCAGCAGCCCTACCAAAGGTAGTAGCAGCAGAAACCAAGGCTGTGCAAACACAAGATTTGAAAAACTATACATAAAGACGGTTCCTATATTTTTTTGTCAACAAATTTCTCTTCGTCCAGTCGTCGCTGTACGTAAGCAATCATTTTACGAATAAAATCCATCGCAAATAGGTTCGCCTGATCCAAAGGAGAGGCTTTGGCAAATTTTACCAAATCTGCGGTTTCCAAGACTTCCTTTAGCTCCAAAATTAGACTCTCCTCCAAGTGCTCGAAAGTAACTTGGGGTAGAATTTCGCTAGTAGGCGACTCTAGGGCCTTTATACCAAATCTACCGTTGAGGTAGGTCCGAATAATCAGAGATATTTGAGTATGAAAGGTAGGATAGGCTCTTTCGGCCAACAAACTGCTCTCTTGCAGGGCATTCAATTGTTTTAAAGCTAATGCTTCTGGACTTAGTTTTTTGCGTTTGCTTTGCTGTGCTTGTTGCCATTGAGTGAGGAAATATACCCCAAAGGCTACTGCTAAGAGTAAGAGCGTAACAACTATATAAGGTAGCGCCGCTCTGAGGTAATCCATGATATTGAGATGCTCCTCTAAGATGGGTTTAATGGGTGCAATATAACTAGAGTCACCTGTAATGCCATCGGGAAAGCGAACCTTAATCACTGGCGATTCTGCCCAGACTGTATCTGCCTGCATATCATTGGTATAAGCAAAGGGAAGTGCTGGGAGTTGGTAGCTGCCAGTATCCCAAAAGCTTAGCACAAACTCTTGTTTAATAATTTGTAGCCCCCCTTCTCCATTACTTTTGAGCTGATCGGTAATCTGAACAATTTCATAGTTCTTATCCTTCCAGAGCGTTGCTACTGCGGGGAATATAAGATCTTGCCCCTCTGGGGCATTCAAAATAATACGACCATGCACCTGATCTCCAATCAATAAATCAGTACTATCCAACTGTATGCTGCCCATAACCTCAGACTGACTTGCAAGCCCAAGTGGTAGTAGCAACCCACAAATTAAAATAGCGATTAGTCGGTTCATGTTTTGTTGTTCAATCTCTTTTATCGTTATTGCTTCAACTCAAGCAACTGAATTTAAATAATATTTTAGCTACTACAAGCCACTTTTACGCTCTTTAAAAAACTTTTGTAAGGCTCGAAGGTAGGATTCGTGAGTAGCAATACTCAAACTATCCGCACCAAGGCGGTTAAAGGTATTTTTGAAAAAAGTTAGATTATCTTGAAACTGTGTTTTGTATCGTTGGCGTACCTTCTCAGAACTGGTATCCACCCATAGCATTTTACCTGTTTCCGCATCGACTACAGGCAACAAGCCTACATTAGGAATACTCATCTCACGTTTATCATAAACATGAATACCTATAATATCATGCCGCGAAGCCGCAACCTTCAAAGAGTTGGCATAATCCTGAGACATGAAATCTGAAATCAAAAAAGCAGTACAGCGTCGCTTAATCAGGTTGGTCAAATATTTTAATGCCAAACCAATATTAGTTTCTTGATGTTCTGGGCGGAGATAAAGCAATTCCCGAATAATGCGTAGTGTATGGTTTTGTCCCTTTTTAGGAGGGAGGTATTTCTCCACTTTATCACTAAAGAAAATCACCCCAACCTTATCGTTGTTGGAAATAGCAGAAAATGCCAAAGTAGATGCTAGCTCTGCTACAAATTCATTCTTAGACTGCACATTCGCACCAAAAAAAGCTGAAGCACTCACATCAATTAGTAGCATAAAAGTCAACTCTCGCTCCTCCTCAAAAATCTTAACATGTGGCTCATTCATCCTTGCCGTAACATTCCAATCAATATTCCGTACATCATCACCATATTGATAAGCCCGCACCTCACTAAAAGACATTCCCCGCCCCTTGAAGTTGGTCTTGTAGGTGCCCGAAAACACCATATTCGACAAACCTTTGGTTTTAAGCTCAATTTTCCGAACTTTTTTGAGTATTTCCTTAATGGTAGGCATACTTTGGTTTAGGGAACTTTAATGGTGTTGAGGATTTTTTCAATAATATCTTCTGAGCTAATATTTTCTGCCTGAGCCTCGTAGGTCAAGCCAATACGATGGCGCATCACATCTTTGCAAATAGCCTTCACATCCTCTGGAATAACATAACCTCGACGATTCATATATGCATAAGCTTTGGCCGCCAAAGCCATATTGATACTCGCACGAGGCGAACCCCCGTAGGCAATCAAGTCACTTAATCCCGCAAGCCCATGGGCGGCAGGCTCTCTGGTAGAAAATACAATCTCCAAAATATACTGTTCGATTCGATCATCCATATACACTTCCCGCACGGTTTTTCGGGCTTGTAAGATATCCTGAATACTAGCAACAGCATTAATCTGATTGAACCCACCACTCATGTTTAAACGAACAATCTGGCGTTCTTCTTCCTTGCTAGGGTAGGTAATACTAGCCTTGAGCATAAAGCGATCCGACTGTGCCTCTGGCAAAGGGTAAGTACCCTCTTGTTCAATAGGGTTTTGCGTAGCCAATACCAAAAAAGGCTCTTGCAACTTGAAAGTCTCATCCCCAATCGTAACTTGACGCTCTTGCATCGCTTCTAGCAAGGCAGATTGTACCTTCGCAGGTGCTCGGTTGATCTCATCGGCCAAAATGAAGTTGGCAAAAATAGGCCCCTTACGTACTGAAAACGCATTGTTGGAGGGGTTGTAAATCATCGTTCCTACAATATCAGCAGGGAGTAGGTCAGGCGTAAACTGAATGCGATTGAAATCAGCATCAATGGCTTTTGATAAGGTGTTGATAGCTAGGGTTTTGGCCAAGCCAGGAAGCCCCTCCAAAAGAATATGCCCCTTGGCTAAAAGCCCAATGAGCAATCGCTCTAGCATGTATTGCTGACCAATTATGATTTTGGAAGTCTCGGCCATAAGGCGTTCAATCACCTGACTCTCGAGATAAATGCGTTCATTTAATGCCTGAATATCTGCCGAAGATTGCATGAATACTAGGGTTTGAATGATGTTTAAAGGATGTCTTGTTAATTGGGCTACAAAATTAAGCAATTTTGAGCTGCAAAATAGGTCTTTTTAACAGTTATTAACTAAAAGATTGCAATTTTTTATACTTTTAGGAGCTTTTTTAGGGAATAACCGTTATTTTTTAGGTGGCGCCAATTGATTGAATTGAATGTCAA
>CAZOLU010000412.1:0-4071 GCA_964580485.1 uncultured Saprospiraceae bacterium
AGTTCTTTTTTAGCACCTGCATTATGAGCTTCGCTAGGATCAAGAGAAGTAACATGGTGGCCAATTGCTGGACCATTGATTTTCATGAAAATGAGCCCTAGTCGATTGGCGATATACTCCATTAAGGTCGTTTTACCATAACCAGGAGGAGAGATGAGGAGGAGCATCCCCATACGGTCGGTTCTTGTACCTTCTCCCACAGTACCAATTTGCTTGGCAAGATTATCTCCAAAGATAGGGAGGTAGACCTGATCAATGAGCTTGTTGCGCACAAAAGACGAAAGTACGCGAGGTTTAAACTCCTCTAAACGCAGCTTGATGCGGAAATCATGGGTGAGGCTTTTCTTCATTTCTACAAACTGATCGTACTTGGGTACAATATCTTGTGTGTAGGCCTCCATTTTTCGCATAAAGTGATTAAAGTCAAGATGGTATACACCGCCGTCTCCAATCACTTCATGATCGCCTCTCAATCCTGTAATTTCCTGTTGCGTTTTAACATTCACCACATGACCTTCTTTGTAAGATCCTAAGATGAGTAGGGTGGCTACCTCATCAATATAATTTTGGTGAACATCCGTTTCACTTTGCTCAGCAAAGGCATGGAGCCATTTTCGTGCAAGTTGAAACTGGTCGATGGGATAATCTTCTAGTTCTTTTAGGGATTGCTCGAAGTAGCGAAGGGCCGCGTTGCTATCTAAAAAGCCTTTGAAGGCGATCTTGAGCTGATGTGCTTCGCCGCTAATGATAAAGTGATCTCGGGTCGACCGCTCGTTGAAGAGGTAGTGTGCCGCATGCGGCACAACATAGTCGGCAAAAAGCCCTGTTTGCTGTACAAAATGGGTGAGTGCATCTTGTAAATTATCGAGTAAATAATCAAATTCTCGACTATTAGGAAACACCCGCAGAATAACCCCCGCACTTTTCAGTTGCTTTTCAAAGTTGGCTTTTACTTTTTCCTCAACAAAACGCTCCCAGTACAGAGCTGCACAAGCACGAGCATTAGAGGGGAAGTAGAGCAGGTCGATATGTTGTTTGAGATAGAGCAGTGCCGTAAGGATTTTAGCGGCATCTTCATCATGAATACCTTTGCTATAACCTTCTGTGTATCGGGTTGATGAAAACTTTTGCACATAAGGCAGAATTTCCTCAGAGGTGAGCTCTATACCCTCTGCTTCAATTTGTTGCATGGCCATATAGGCAAGGTATTCGGCTCGATAGACTTGTTGGTTTTCTGAAGGGAAGCTCTGCGCCCAAACTTTTTTGGTTTTCAAAAATTCAGGATGCGTCACCTCTTCAAAAAAACCAGTACCCGTAAGGTGATAGTACATTTCATCATCTTTGGGCACCATGGTTAAATCCAACTGTTGATTGTTGACAGAGAAGCGATGGCGACCAAATCGAATCACATTATCTCCACCTTCAAAGAGGTCTTGTTTGTCTCGGAGTTGACGGATGGCATCTTCCTGTACGGTTTTGAGTTGGGTTTGAATATCTCCAGCCTTATTCGTATCGCCTAGTTCGGTCAATGTTTTGATGATATCATCAAATCAGAGGCAAAGAAGCCATTGATTTCTACTACGGTCTTGAGGGTTTTGGATCGGTTGCGGATGCCGTTTAAAATACGGTTGGCTGCCGATTGTAGGGCTGCGGTACGTTTGTTGATGGCCTCAATAAGGCTCAGCTTTCGAGTTTCAAAAACATTGTAGATCTCCTCTCGTTTTTCGGTGATTTTTAGGATAAAATCATCAAACTCTGCAAATTTGCTTTCCAATTCTTCTACCTGAATCATGAGTCTACTGAGGTACTCATCGCATTTTTGAGGGGTATCGGCAATATCGGTATAGTTGATGATCGACTGGTCGATGAGTTTCATTTGTGCGGCAAATTCCGCAATAGCTTCTGCACTAGTGAGTTCTCGTAGGCGGCGTTTTAGGGCTGCTTTCGATTGGTTGAGGACTGAAAAGATGGAGGTAATGCTATCGATGATGCGGGTGGTTTGAGTCGCATCTTCAATTTTGAGGTTGCTGACGATTTCGATGAGCATTTCAAGTTGTTTGCCAATCTCTTCGATGCGTTCTTCTAGGCGTTTGCCCTGTTGGGCAGTTTCTATGGTTTTGATGTCGGCATCGGCTTCTGCTACCTTATCCAAATAGGGTTGCAGCGCATCATCTCTGAGCAAGAACAATACACATTCATTAGACAATTGCTGCATATTTTCTGCGGCTCTTGCCTCTAGTTCTTCAATCAGCGGAATGTTGGTATAGCGAAGATCTCGTAAACTGATGACCTCTCCTCTTAGCATACGGAGATTACTCAAGGCCTCTACAAAAACATCAATTCGATTGAAGCTGCTTTGCCCAATTTGTTTGAATAAATCTTCGGCTTTTTGCTGCGTATTGCTAATCGTTTGTTTGGTACTTTTCCTAATGGCCTGTACTTTTTCAAACTCATCAATTGCTGCATTTGCTGCCTTGCGAATTTCCCCTAAGGGATCACTTAATCCATAAGCTTTGGGATCTTTAATCCAATAATAGGAGTCGAGAATATCTCCTGCTTTTTGATTGAGGTCATAATAAAGATCATTGTAGGTTTCATCTTTCCCTAATAAAGAAAGTAACTCCTGACATTCTGCCATCGCCCTAACAATATCCCGATTGCCAATTTTATAGAGAAAGCTGTCGGTATGTTGAGAGGGAATAAAATCTCCTTCAATATAAGGCGTTTGCCAGATTTGAATCATGTGGTGTTTGGTAGGATTATCCTCTGCACGGAAATAACACAATTCCCCATTTTTAAACAAGGAATATCCGTTGCAATTGGTGGGAGTCCCTACATTTTGTTCAATTACATTATAGGAGAGTAGAACATAGGCCCCTTTATTGGGATCATGAAAGACAAAAAGGTGGTCTTCTCCGTTTGGGGATTGGATTCGGCGTACAAACTTATAACTTCCGATCGCAGTTTTATCAAAAACCTTATAATCTCCAGTTTGAAGATAAAATCCATTGGCAAAGATGATCCCTTGGTTCCCTGGTAGTAAGATCCCAGAGTGTTTGAGAGAATCAATGCGCTGTACATTTTGTAGTTTTTCATTAAACACAAAATAACGAGCATCTTCAAGGTAGGGCTTCATCCGTAGTACAATGAGATTGCCCAAGTCGGCATAAGACACCTCAGCATCTTCCAGTTTTTGATCCTTGTGCTGTACTTCTTCACTGTAGACCCCCTTGCCGTCTGAGGTATTATCTTCTACCTTAATTGTGAGACTACCGCCAATGGTTTCAACAAACACTCGATCGAGGATGGAGATATGTGAGTGGTCTCCATAACGAAACATCTCTCGGCTCGCCCGTTTCCATTCAAATTCATGCTGCGCGGGATAATCATAGCGGTGCTCACCAGGCTCTGTAAAATAACGCATTTGCCCATCAATGAGCTCCCACTTGAACATTTTGGTGTCGTTGACATCCTCGCTTAGTTGGAAAACCATGTAGAAGAAGGGGGTATTTTGCTCAATGGCAAATTTGGTAAAGACTGCATCTTTATAATAGCGAAAGAGGTTGTCAAAGTCTCTTAGAAACTGTTGGTTGGGCCCTTCAAAAAGGCTAAAGTTTTCTTCATGGAAATTACCATCTTCAAATTTATAGATACTAAAAACATCGGAGATTTTTACTTCTGAACGAAGTCCCAACAAGACATTATAGCCAAAAATGCAATAATTGCCTACGGCAATCATATCTCTGGCGATGCAATTATTTTCGGTATTGATGCGTGCATTGCCTTTGAGTTGCATTTCAATAGCACCAAATACTGTTTTACGCTCTTCATTCAGCTCATCGAGTTTGCTGCGAAGGTCTTTCCCAAAGCGACTGAGTCGACCTTTGATGACTTCATAGGTTCCGGATTCAAGTTGGGTGCTTTCTTCTCCTTGAAGGTCAGCTTCCAATGCAGATTGCTCTATATTTTCGTTTTCCATAATTTTACTAGATCAGGGATGATGAAGCAGATGCTTTGTTGATACTTTGATTATAATAAAATTGTTGGGCCCATTCCCGATATTGCCAAACT
>CAZOLU010000413.1:0-4013 GCA_964580485.1 uncultured Saprospiraceae bacterium
GCAGATTATGAAAATTTGAATTATAATGCTATTGCTTGGATAGATCCAGTAGACTATTCGCTTGCTGCAGAGGAGGCAGATGCTCGTTGGGAAGAATACCTAGTTTATGGTAAACAAAAGCAATACAAAATTCAGGATATTGTCAAAAACAATCGACTACAGGTTCGTTTTGGAAAATACAAAAAATTTCATGCCAACGGCAAACCATTTTTTGAAGGAGAACACATTCCTGAACTTACTTTTGAGTTTAATCCTATTTCAAAAAGAAGAGAGCGCAACTACGCCAAGCATGGAGAGTGGATTGAGTACGACGAAATTGGCTATGTGCGCTACAAATACATTTTCGAGCAAGGGAAATTAGTAACCATCAAGGATAGCAAAGATCGGGAGTTGGACGATGCTAC
Organism: uncultured Saprospiraceae bacterium; assembly: GCA_964580485.1. Lineage (GTDB taxonomy): Bacteria > Bacteroidota > Bacteroidia > Chitinophagales > Saprospiraceae > Saprospira. The sequence continues at coordinate 405 of CAZOLU010000413.1, forward strand.
CAAAAATGCTATTTTGAATTAGGCTCTTTTTTTAGGAACAAACTTGAGCGTCAAGCCTGTATTTTTAATGCGCTTGCGCAAGCGGTAGTATTGTCTTGTAAGGGGAACTGGAGACAAGGCTACTAGACCCGCCATTACAGTAGCCGCAATCATCAGGCTATTATTATCCATAAGGTGCATCCAAAAACCACCAACAGCACCTAGTACGATAGCAACAATCATAAAACCTGCAAGTCCCAGCCTCCACAAGCGTCTTTTTTTAAGCTCATGGTATTCTTCGACCAAAGTCTCTATTTTGGCAAAATAGGGGTTGTGTGATTGCATATTGAGCCCCTGTTTGCAGAGTGTGACAATACGTTCAAAGTAATCTTCTTGAGGAGACTGAAGATAGAGCATTTTGTAAGCATCTGTCAATAAGAGGTGGGTGGCCAAATGAAACGGCTCTATTTGCTTAGCAGTTTCTAGATGTTTGATTGCACCTTTAAAATTTCCAGAGCGGTAATAATTGCTACCAAGTTTAAATTGCTGATCAAATTCTCGATTCAACTCTTCTTTTTCCGCTTCGCTCAACCCCAAACTGTCAATAGCTATACGAAAGTTTTCTTCGGTAAAACGATCGTTGCTGCTTTCCTGTAGCAGGTAAAGCTTTTCCAGATAACTTTGAAGAGCTTCCTTTTCCATAGGCTTAACCATTTCGGATTTCTCTAATAATATCCATCCCGTTGGCATAAACTAACAATGCAATGAGAATGACAAAACCTACAATTTGAGCATATTCCATGACCTTTTGAGGAACGGGGCGACGCATCACCATTTCAATTAGTAAAAACATTGCATGGCCACCATCAAGGGCAGGGATAGGAAGTAGGTTCATAAAGCCCAAAATCAAAGACAGGATAGCCGTCATTTGCCAAAAGCGTTGCCAATTCCACTGTGAATCAAATAACTTGGCAATAGAAACAAAACCACCTAGGCTTTCGGAGGCTTTCACCCGACCAGTACCCGTTAGCATTTGACCCATTGCTCGAACATTGGTGACTAAAAAGTCCCAGGCTCTGTAAGTTCCTACTGGAATAGCTGCAAAAAAGGAATAACGCACCTGCTCCATTTCAAAATATCGATCTGGTCCATAAGGTGCGATACCCACAATACCGTTTTCGTTGGGTTTTACACTAATATTTAGAGGATCTTCATTGCCTTCTCGAATCAAGGTAATGGTAATTTCTTCCTCTTTATGTCGTTGTACTTCTTTTTGGAAAATATCAAAATAGGGGGTAGGGATGCTGTTGCAAGCAATAATAGAATCCCCCTCTTTGATTCCTGCTTCAGCAGCAGGCATTCCTTTTTTTACAGCACCCGCCACCATCGGAACTCTAGGAGCAAGAATCTGTGCTTTTTTGGCACGGGAGGCCAATTGCGAGGCTGTGCTATCAGGTACTGTTACTGTGATTTCTTCACCATTTCTTCGAACCTTTATATCTGAGGCCAAGTTGATGACAATTTCACTAATTAGAGGCCCTGCACTAAGTTTGTCATAGGGTTTATCACCTACCTGCAGAATAACATCTCCATTTTGCAATCCTAATTCTGCTCCCACCTCATCTACGGCAATTCCATATTTAGCATTTTCCATAGGAAGGAAGGTATCCCCATAAATCCAGAGCAACATAGCAAAAATAAAGAATCCCAATATAAAATTAACCGTTACGCCCCCTAGCATTACAATCAAGCGTTGCCAAGCTGGCTTGGATCGAAATTCCCAGTCCTGTGGTGGTTGGTTCATTTGCTCCGTATCCATGCTCTCATCAATCATACCTGCAATTTTGACATAACCACCTAAAGGCAACCAGCCAACTCCCCATTCTGTTTCGCCTCGTTGTGTTTTGTAAAGAGAGAACCAAGGGTTGAAAAAGAGGTAAAATTTTTCTACACGCATCCCAAACCATTTGGCTGGAAGAAAGTGACCGAATTCGTGTAATGTAACTAAAATCGATAAACTCAGAATAAACTGAAGGATGATGATAAGAATACCCATTATATTGGATTAAAGTATTAAATTTAAGAGTTGTTGATGGCACTAAGCCATTAAGTAATATTTACGCTTACTAAAACCCTACAAACATACTAAAAGTTTAGGATATTGGAGGGGCTTGCTTGTTAAAAACTCCCTAAATTCTCTTAAATTAGATAGAAAATTAGCTCTAGAGGCTTTGTTGTATAAATTATAGGTTCACCGAATTACAAAAAATAGGATGTTTTATAAAAGAAAAGAAGACAGTAAGGAGTTCCTCGCAGGAGATCAAACCCTACTCAAAGAATTAGCACACCCTTTAAAGGATCAACTGCCGATAGGCTATAGCTTAGCAGAGGCTCGGCTAGATCTGGGACAGGCTAGTTTGCCCCACCGGCTCAAAGGTTCTGAGATGTATTATATCCTTCAAGGTCGTGGGCGACTGCATATAGAGCATGAAAGCCAAGAATTGAACCAAGGCGACTGGGCTTTAGTGCCTGCTGGCAGCGAGCAGTAGCTGCTGTATAAGATACCTGCAAGCTCAAGATTATCAGTTGCTCTTGAAAGTCTTAGAGCAAGATCTGGAAAAATATATCAAATCAGATGGTCGGAATACTCTTACTACGGCCACTGCCTATAATAAAATTGCAAAATTGCATTTTTATCATAAGGATTATGAGGCTGCACTTGATGCTTTTGAGCAGGAGCTAGACGTTCGCCTAGAACTTGACCGTAGCACTAACTCCACTACGGATCTCATCAAAGCTTATTATAATGTAGCTAGTTTGAAGCGACTTTTTGGGGATTATCCTCAAGCTTGGCAATTGGCAGAAAAGGCTTTGATATTGGCCATCCAGCATTATGGAGAGGGGCATTCAGAAACCACTGATCTGTATAAGTTACTGGGAGATATCGCATTTTTTTGGAAACGTCCCGAGCTTCAACAGCTTTATAATCAAAAAGCCTTATCCTCTTTTCAAAAACAAAGTCAAAAGGATAGTGCTCAGTGGGTAGATTTACTCATTTTGAAGGCTGCATATTACATCAATGCTGGAGTATATGCAGAAGGAGAGCAAATTTTGCTAGAAGCGTTGAATATCGCAGAACAAGCTAGTCGCATAAATCCTCAAATTCATGCGAAGTTGTTGACAGATTTGGGAACCAATTATCATTATCAGGGGCAAAATACACAAGCATTACATTATTATCGAAAAGCTTTGGATCTTCGTCTGAAAAATGGGGGAGAGGCACAACTATCCGTAGCTTGGCTCTATGACAATATGGGAGCAGTGTTCAACCAAATGCAGCGTTATGAGCAAGCTCTAAACTATTTTGAGAAAGCAGAACAATACTCACATCAACTTTTAGGTGTAGCACACCCTCGAAGTTTAAAAATTTTAGCCCATAGGGCAACGGTGTTACTTCATCTCCATCAAGAGGAGAAGGCTAGGGCACTTTTTGAAAATCAAATTGAGCAATTGCAGCAGCAATTGGGGAAAGATTGTAGCGAACAGATTTTGGCCCTACAAAAGTTGGCTTCAATTGCTTTTGCCAATAAAGATTACAATAAGGCCATTGCCTATGCCAAGCGAGTAGAG
>CAZOLU010000414.1:0-3996 GCA_964580485.1 uncultured Saprospiraceae bacterium
TGGGCTTGCAAGGATTCCAAGCGCGCCGTATTGCTTTCAACCTTGGACTAAAGGGGGCTGCTTATAAAAATATGGTGAAATTTGTAACCAAGTTATATGCTGCTTATACTGGGGCAGATGCTACTTTAGTTGAAATCAACCCTTGTTTGAAAACTTCTGATGATAAAATCGTTGCTGCTGACTCCAAAGTTTCTATCGACGATAACGCTCTGTTCCGCCATAAAGATTTGGCTGGCCAAGCAGATGAGTTGGAAGAAGATCCTACCGAAGTAGAAGCTAAAAGCTTTGGTCTGAACTTCGTAAAATTAGATGGTAACGTTGGTTGTATGGTGAATGGTGCTGGTTTGGCAATGGCAACCATGGATATTATCAAGCTTTCTGGAGGAGAGCCTGCAAACTTCCTTGATGTAGGGGGTACTGCTGATGCTGAGCGTGTAGAAAATGCTTTCCGTATTATCCTACGTGATCCAGAAGTAAAAGCTATCTTGATCAATGTATTTGGTGGTATTGTTCGTTGTGAGCGTATCGCTCAGGGCGTTGTAGATGCATACAAAAATATTGGGAATATCCAAGTACCTATCGTAGTTCGTCTACAAGGGAATGGTGCGGAATTGGCTAAGCAAATTATTGATGAGTCTGGTTTGGCTGTACACTCTGCGGTAACTTTACAAGAAGCTGCTGATAAAGTAAAAGAAGTGATGGCTTAATGTCTATCAGATCTATAAATTATGTTAAAAAGCACTGCTTGAAAGAGCAGTGCTTTTTGATTTAATATGTGCTGTAACGGCCTTGGGCAAGAATCTGTTGGAGATCGAGTGCCGTTTTGATTTTTTTTACAACTTGCCAAAAGCCGTCATCCGAACGTTCTACAAATTTGGGCATTTGTTTAATATTGAGACGGTAGGGGTATATTCCTAAACGCTGTTCCATGAGCTCATGAACTGCAGCATTCCATTGATGGGCTTTTGCAACGGCTTTGGAATCATTACGATCAAAATATACTCTGAAAAAACCTTCAAAGGGTGCATCATCTAAAGTTGCAAAATTGTAAAAGGGAGCTAATTTCATATCTTTACTCAAGCTACGGATTTGATGAGCAACCTCCGCTGTAATTGCTCTCAGCATCTATGAAATGCAGTCTTGAGGAGTTGAATGGTAGGGAATGTAAAATTTAGACTACTCTAATATGGGCTGCTCTATCTCCTTTGTTTTTACCCAATTTTTGAAGATTTGTAATTGTTGTTGTAGTGGGAAGGGGAGATGCTGATAAGGATAATCTTCGGGCATGGCTAATCGAAAGATTTTTCCTTGCTGAGTTTGTAAACGAAATAGAATTTGTGTTTTTTCGCAACTAGAGCAGCTCAATACACTATCAAAAGGAATTGCCCAAGGAGCCTCTAGCAATTTGGCAAGACTGTCTATTTGGGTTAAAAGCTGGCTGCTTTCTGTCTGGGAAAGTGGGGTTACTCTGGCCAGTTGTTGTTCTTTGCCCGTTTCGGGGTTGGGCCAGTGTAGCTTGATCTCCAAGTTAGCGCTATCTACGATATAGCTTTTTTCTAATCCCCAACCATCCGAATCCTCACTCACCGACCAATAGATACTCACTAGGGGGTCTTGGGGTAGAGGAGATGCACAACCTACTATAAATAGTATAAAAATGAGGGGGATTAGTCTTTTCATCCAACTAAGATATAAAGCTTTTTACAAAAATGGCCTTATTCCATTAGAGAGTAGGTTCTAAGATGTTGCTTAAAAAAAAGCTTTAGCTGCTGATTTTCATAATGTGCTGCCTCCACATAATCATTACGGAGCGTACCCATGCTTTGTTGCCATTTTAAATTACCAGATTGGTCTAGCAACGCAAAATAGAGATCTACTCCACCAAAATCTTGTACCTCAACATCATCATCAGTATTATGACCAATGATTAAAATATCTTTATGCTCTAATTCATAAACTGTATGTACGACCTTGAAGGGCCTAAAGCGAATTACATTAGAACTACCCAAACAAATTTGCCATTCGATCTGAAATTTACGATTGACTTTAATTACCCAAATATTATTTTCGCCCCTCAGACCTTTTACATCTCCATTTTTGGAGGAGGTTTCTCCAGCAAGTATCCATCCCCGATCATGAGTAGGGCAAAAGGCTTCTAATTCTTCAATACCTGAACCTCCAAAGCCATGCCTGTTTAGCAACTTGCCTTTCCTAGAAAAAATATAAACTACCATTTTTGCAAAGCCTATTTCATCGTGCGAAACAGTACCTGTAACGATATAGCGGTTTTTATGTTTCCGAATACCATATTGTTCGGCGTGCTGCCCTTCAAATTTATGTTTCCAAAGTAGTCGCCCCTCAGCATCAAAAACAGTAACTCCACTACCAGCTACAGCCACTGCGCCATTTTTATCAACATGTATGCAGTTGAATTCACCATAAGGGATCGACTCTTTGATTTTCCACACCAATTTTCCCCGATTATCCCATTTAAAAATATAACAATAAGTAGTATGATCCTCTTCTGAATTTGCTAGTACATAGGTATGTCCCTCTGAATCTCTAACGGCTGATTTGAGCAGGTATCGGTGTTTTTGATCTAATTTCCATTCGTATTCCCATAGTGTTTTTCCTGATTTTTTTAGTTGAAACCAATAGGAGGGGCTAGTGGTTAATTTTACATCTAATTGTTGATTTTCATCAAAGAAACTCAGTACAGCACTTTTTTTATCGTAGGCTATTACTTGTTCTTGTTTCAGGTGTTTTTTGTAATGGTTGGGATCGGGAGCATCTAGAGCTGGAATACTAATGTCGATGTTTATGTGAAGTGGAACGCTTTGTTTGTGGGAACAGATGCATTCTTTGGGAGGAGGCGCATCCATTATGTTCAATTTTCTACGACAATCCTCGCTTTGTTTAGTGGCATAAACCCCACCAATTTCCCAGTTCATCTTTACTACAAAACGCCCCTTCCCTTTATCGATAAATTCCAGGCCTTCCCCATCGTAATAGACTTGGCTGTAAGGGTGAATGCGCCAGTTTTCTAGGCGCATATCCGTGGCGATGTCATCAACGGAAGCATAAAATAAATATTTTTGTAATGAATCTGCATGTGTGGAAATTCGATCTACATTTCTTCTGAATACAAATCTAAATAACATCCCCTGCCATTTAAAATGTATAAGGTCAGATTGGTAGGCATCAAAACCACCAACTTCAGCTTGGAAAGTACTATCTTTTAACGATAGCTGATAGACTTGAGGGTGTTGGTCGTACCATTGTTTGATGGCAGCTTCTACTTCTGGATGTCTATATTTTGTTTGACTCCTTGCTACAAGGCTTGAGCCGAGACAAAGAATAAAAAATGCTAGTATTTTAAGCTGTTGCTGCATACTTAGAGGTTGATGTTTAATAGAAGGCTTGGCGTGATGAAGATACTGAAAATGAAATGCTCTTTTTAAAATAAGAGATTCCTGAATAAACCGCAATACTGAATAGAAATTTAACGTTCCGAAAACGGATTATAGTGCTTGGGTTTTGATTCCGTTTAGTGGGTAAAGTTTTGATTTATAATGTAATAGGTTTTAGGGCTAACTTGTACTGTGTGTTTGTTTTAACGGAACTTTTGGATGTAAATATGTTGAGTGTTCAGAACTTACTGGTTTTTTCCCCTTTAAGAAATGCTGTAATTCAAATATAGAAAAGACAACTGGCCTCGCGCGCGAGCAACGTTCTTGATTACCAAGAACGTTGCTGCCGCGCACGCGCGCAGACCAACGCCGTTGATCATCAACGGCGTTGGTCGAGTGGTTGGGCTGCAATGGTTGAATCAATTTCTGGTATAGCATCAAGGTACTTGCTACATAAATAGCACTTGGGAGGGATCAGCTCAGAGCATGGTTAAATTTTTAGGTACTTATAGTTAGTAGATTAAGTTCCTCATCTTATGGTAAAAGCAGTTAAATTCCTTGGATTTTGTGCTGAGATAAGGCTCTT
>CAZOLU010000415.1:0-3994 GCA_964580485.1 uncultured Saprospiraceae bacterium
TTAAATAAAAAGCTTATACTATGATGAAGAAATTCCAGAAGACTTCAAAAATTTATATAACTAGATCACTTAAATTGTGTAAAATCCATAAGATGTAAAAAATATATTAATTCATAAAAATTTTAAATCATGACAATGTATCGTAATTTGGCAGTCTTGCTGTTATTTTTAATGCCTGTAGTAGGATTTGCCCAGAAAAAAGTTAAAGTTAAAGAAAACAAAGTAGTAGGAAAGTGGATGATTGCAGAAATGAATGGAGAGTCACTCCCTGCTGAAATGAATATGATGATCGAGTTTACCAAAGAAGGCGAACTCAAAATATCTATGAATGATGAAACTCTTGAAAGTGCAAAATGGGCTGTGGCTGAGGACCAACAAGGACTAACGATTCAATCAGAAGATCGAGAGGATGAGAGTTGGAATATTGATGCTCTAAGCAAAACCGAAATGGTAATCATCGACCGAGAAGATCGTTTAGTACTAAGAAAAGAAGGTGCTAAAGCAAAGAAAAAGAAGAAGAAAAAGGGAAAGGTCAAAAGTAAAAAAATAGTTGGCCGTTGGAAAGCAACCTCTTTCAATGGCGAAAAACTTCCCGAAGAAATTGTAATTCATCTCGAGCTCTCTAAAGATGGTGCTATGGTCATGGAAACCATGGGCGAAACCGAATTGGAAGGCACTTGGAAAGTAGATGATACTAAGACTGGAATCTTGGTAAAAAGCAAAGAAGGCGATGAAGAGTTGTGGGAGGTTACCAAGCTTAGTAAAGATGCGTTAGACATTTTGAGTGGTCAGGTAACCATCGAGTTGGTTCGGGATGATACTAAGTAGAACCAGTAGTCATTGCATAAAATAATAAGAGGATTTTGTCTGAAATAGGCAAAATCCTCTTATTTTTAGTCATCTACTTATGTATGAAAAATAGTTTATGCGGTACATATTTTTACTACTCGCTGGCCTCCTTGTTTTTGTAGAACTAGAGGCACAGCTTCCAGCCAACATGTATACCGATCAGGTGCATGCGCCTTTCTTGCATGGAGTAGCCTCTGGCGACCCCCTCAGTACTCGGCTCGTCATTTGGACCAAAATAGAACCCGACGCAGGAGTCAGCACTATGAGTGTAGCTTGGGAAGTTGCTACCGATACGGCCTTCAACAATATTGTTAATAATGGTACTTTTGTAACAGATACTAGCCGAGATTGGACGGTCAAAATTGATGTAGGGCAGCTCAGCCCTTACACGACCTATTATTATCGGTTCAAAGCTCCTAATAATGCCTTTTCTGCGATTGGGCGAGGGAAAACTGCTCCGCTTGGAAATAATATCAAGCATTTGCGAGGGGCTGTCGCTTCTTGTAGTAGCGTTTATAGTGGCTTTTTTAATGCCTATCAGCGTATCGCAGAACGAACCGACCTTGATTTTGTAATTCACCTTGGAGATTATATTTATGATTTTGTAGATGCAGATGAAGAGCTGCGAGTGCCGACTCCATATCCAGCAGTTCCCTCCAATTTACAAGAATGGCGAGACCGTCATGCTTATTATTTGTTGGATTCCGACTTGAGGGCTGCTCGCCAGATGCATACTTGGATGGTGATCTGGGATAATCATGATGTGGATAAAAACGGAAGTAGCTACCTAGCTTCAGTACAAGCTTTTGGGGAATACCTACCGATTCGTCAGCCCGACTCCTCTAATATTGAACAAATATATCGCAGACTGTCTTATGGAGACTTGCTGGATATTATTTTTATAGATATTTTGCTTTGGCGTGATATCGACCCTTTCCCTACTGGAGGTAATAGTGTTTTAGGAACAGCTCAATTCAATTGGTTGAAAGGACATTTGGCCAGCTCCACTGCTCAGTGGAAATTGATCGCCAATCAAAAAATGATGGGGGGCTGGTCGGTAGTTGGTTTCCCCAACTGGTTTCCCTTGGGGAATGGACAGGTGCTTGACCCTAACGGTTGGGATGGCTATGATGAAGAACGAGATTCACTATTTAATTATTTGGATAGCTTGGGCAAGCCAGATGTTTTAATTCTGAGTGGAGATGCACATGTTTCTATGGCGACAGATCTAGCAGTAGATCCTTTCAATTTCTTAGCTTACAATGCTAACACTGGAGAAGGGGCAGTTGCGGCAGAGTTTTTACCTACAAGTATTAGTCGTGGAAATTTAGATGAAATGGGCATTTCTGGATTCTTGTTAGCTTTGGTAGAAGGGGCATCTGCCTCTGTTAATCCACATCACCTCTTTTCAGATCTTACTGAACATGGTTATGGCATATTAGATATTAAAGAAGATTCTATTGTGGCGGAATTTTGGTACTCTGATATTCTGAATCAGACCAATTCAGAGAGCTTTGAAAGAGGGATGATTTTGAGAGCGGGCGAAAATCACTGGGTAAGGGATTTTAATGTCGCACCTCTACCAGATAAAGTGGATTCTACAGTGGGTTCTTCGATTTTTAGAACTGCTGCTCCATGGAAATCCAAGATTTATCCCAATCCTAGTCAAGATGGTGTTTTTAATATACAACTATCCCAAGCAGCAGATTATCAAATAGAGCTCATGCAAGTAGATGGTAAAGCTTTAAATGGAGTCATTCGAAAAATACATGAAGGACACTACCAATTAATTGGAAATTAGTCATCTGACAAAAGGACTATACCTCTTAAAAGTATCTAATGAAAAAGGAGAGTATCAAACTTATAAGCTGGTCTATGAATAAATACTCAGACTAAAGCCATAAATAAAACAACATGCAAGAAATACTACAAAAACTACTGAGCGATCAACTCCTACTCTTTGCAACACCGATCTTCTTGTTGGTGATGTTTATTGAGGTGTACATTAGCTACAGACAGAAGCTTGGGCTCTATGAGAAGAAGGATACGATCACCTCTATTTTAGTTGGGTTAATCACTTTGGTCTTTGAATTTGGCTTTAAATTCGGAGCTTTGCTAGCTTTTGAATTGATACATGAGTTGAGTCCATTGAAAGAGGTGGTTGGTCGTCAGTGGTGGGCTTTTGTAATTTTATTCTTTTTGGATGACTTTGCTTATTATTGGTTTCATCGGATGAATCATGAGGTGCGCTTGTTTTGGGCGGGGCATGTGAATCATCATTCTTCAGAATATTTGAATTATGGAACAGCATTACGGCAAGGAGTAGGGGAGCGAGCGCACAAATACCTTTTTTGGCTATGGATTCCTCTCTTAGGCTTCGATGGTGTGATGATGCTGACCATGATGGCAGCTAATCTGATTTTTCAGTTTTTTGTGCATACCGAATTGGTTCGTAAATTCCCCAAACCCATTGAATTTATCTTTAATACACCTTCACATCATCGAGCACATCATGCGTCTAATATCCGCTATTTGGATACTAATCATGCTGGGGTTTTAATCATTTGGGATCGAATGTTTGGGACTTTTTCCAAAGAAGTAGAGGAGGAGCGACCAGTTTATGGTCTAACCAAAAATATCGAAACGCATCACCTTCCCACAGTAGTGGGGCATGAATATGCAGCGATCTGGCGAGATGTCAAACGTGCCAAAAAGCTTTCGGATAAGCTAAAGTATATCTTTTATGCGCCAGGCTGGAGCCATGATGGCGAGGATTTGCGAGCGAAGACCTTGCGGAAGATTGCGGAAGATTGCGGAAGAAGTGGAAGGAATCAATGTCAATTTAAAAATTTGAACCCCGAAGCTGAGCAGGATTATACTCTAATGCATAAAAGCGAGATCAGAAACGCGAAGCGAAAATGAAGTAATTTGAAGATTGCAAATCAGGCGACAAAAATGAAATACAGGATGTATGAAATTAGCCACAAGACGCGCTGAGATAAAACTTTCTGTACTTTGTGGTTGAATAAAAATGGCAAAGCGCTGTGCAACAGTGAATGAAGTAGAACGAAATGAAGACCGTAGGGCCGAACGAGTAGTGAGCTGTGAAACATAGCGATCTCGGCGCTCAAAAGCCTATTGGCTG